>NZ_JBXWSB010000001.1:0-117232 GCF_059613205.1 Ruegeria sp. BHSB064 | reverse complement strand
AACATCACAACAACAGCCAACGCCAGACGCGCGGTCAGCAGCGCAACCGGGGGCCAGCTTTGCAAAAGGACCTCGGCCGCAGGAAACCCGGCTGCCCAAGCCATCATCGACGCCACAGCCAGCCCGTTGCCCGACAGGGCCGATCTGCGCGCAGATGAGAACGATGCCGCGCTCCCGCTTGCGGGTTCAGGGCTCATGGCCATGGGGTTAGACCTTTTTTGTTGTTACAGCCTAGAAATGATTCGCTGATATGGTGTGACTGTCCCTGATCCTGTGGCCACGATCTGGTCGGTTTTCGACAACTTGTCGTTTTCAGTCTCTTCCACGGAAACAGTGCGACCGTTAGGGTCGGGCTGCCACAACCAAAGACCGCACATGCCCAGATTTGCTGCCAACCTGTCCCTGCTCTTTACCGAAATGCCCTATCTTGACCGGTTTCAGGCCGCTGCTGATGCCGGTTTCACTGCGGTTGAGATCCTGTTCCCCTATGACATAGCGGCAAAAGAAACGCGCCGCGCTTTGCTTGCCAATGGGCTGGAATTGGTTCTGATCAACGCACCGCCGCCCAATTACACGGGCGGCCAACCCGGTTACGCAGCGGTTCCGGGCGGCGAGGCCCGGTTTCAGTCGGATATCCGCCGTGTCCTGCGATATGCCGACGTGCTGCGCCCGGGGCTCATTCACATTATGTCAGGATATGCCTCGGGACCGGATGCGCTGAATAGCTTTGTCCAGAACCTGCGATGGGCCGCCGACAGCGCCCCGCAGCAGAAATTTACGATTGAGCCGCTTAATCCGGTGTCGCAGCCTGACTACTTCCTGAACAACTACGATCTTGCATCCGAGGTGCTGGATCGTGTGAATCGCCCGAATGTCGGCCTGCAATATGACAGCTTCCACGCCCACATGATCCACGGCGACGCGCAGGCCGTTTGGGATCAATTTCACCCGAGGGTCATCCACGCGCAGATCGGCGCAGCCCCGGACCGATCTGAACCGGGGCGCGGACCAACCGATTTCCAGAACTTGTTCTCGGCCATGGACGCGTCTGGTTACACCGGTTGGGTGAGTGCCGAATACACACCTTCGACATCGACAACATCCCAAAGCCTTGATTGGATGCAGCCCTAGCACTGGTATTTCGCAGGCAAATACTACACATCAAAGGCAATACGACCTTCAGGATACACGCCATGATACCAGCCCGCTATGCCCGCGCCGTATTCAGCCTGATCATGTCCGGCCTCATGTCCTGTATCGTGACAGGGATCGCGACGGCAAAAGCCATTGGTTTCGGCCCCAGCACCTTCGGCGATTGGATGGCATCTTGGGCCTTCTGCTGGCCCATCGCCTTTACCGTCATTCTCGTGTTTGGCCCAACCGTGCAACGTATGGTGAACCGCATGGTCAGACCGCAGGACTGACCCGCGACGAAGAGGGCCCGCCGGGTCGGACGAAGCGCGTCGCTAGTGCGCCTCGGCCCAATTTGCGCCTTGCCCGGCATCTACACTCAGCTTCACGTCCAGCTTGACCGCCGGGTCCGAGGCACCCTCCATCACGTTGCGCGCCACGCCGATCACCTGATCCACTGAATCCTCGGCCACTTCGAACAGCAATTCGTCATGCACCTGCAACAGCATCTTGGCCGGTAGCCCATCGATCGCCCCAGGCATCCGCACCATGGCCCGTCGGATCACGTCTGCCGCGGTACCCTGAATGGGCGCGTTGATCGCCGCCCGTTTTGAGAACCCGGCGTGAGGTCCCTTGGCGTTGATCTCGGGCGTATGAATCTTGCGCCCGAACAAGGTCTGGACATAACCATGTTCTTTAGCAAAGGCGACAGTGTCGTCCATATAGGCCCTAATGCCGGGGAAACGCTCAAAATAGCGGTCGATGAAGCCCTGCGCCTCGGCCCGTGGGATGCGCAGGTTCCGCGCCAGACCAAAACCCGAGATGCCGTAGATCACACCAAAGTTGATCGCCTTGGCCTGACGGCGAATGTCGGGCGTCATCTCATCCAGCGGCACATCGAACATCTCGGATGCCGTCATAGCGTGAATGTCCAACCCGTCCGAGAATGCCTGTTTCAAAGTTGGAATATCCGCAATATGCGCCAGAATCCGCAATTCGATCTGACTGTAGTCGAGGCTCACCAGCACATTGCCCGGCTCGGCGATAAACGCCTCTCGAATGCGTCGTCCTTCCTCGGTCCGCACCGGGATGTTCTGAAGGTTCGGATCGGTAGAGGCCAAACGTCCCGTATTCGCGCCGGTGATGGAATAAGAAGTGTGCACCCGGCCCGTATCCGGGTTGATGTGGGTCTGCAGCGCATCTGTATAGGTCGATTTCAGCTTGGACAGCTGTCGCCAATCCAGCACCCGGCGCGGCAGTTCATGTTCGGTCGCAAGATCCTCGAGAATGTCCGCGCCGGTCGAGTATTTCCCGGTTTTACCCTTCTTGCCGCCCTCAAGACCCATCTTGTCGAACAGAATCTCTCCCAACTGCGCGGGCGAGCCAACATTGAACGTCTCACCCGCCAGCTCGTGGATTTCAGCCTCTAATCCGGCCATTTTCTGCGCAAATGCGTTGGACATGCGGCTCAGCACGTCGCGGTCCACCTTGATGCCATGCATCTCCATCTCGGCCAAGACAGGCACCAAGGGGCGTTCCAGCGTCTCATAGACGGTTGTCACCTGGACTTGATGCAGCTGCGGCTTGAACAGTTGCCAAAGACGTAAGGTGATGTCCGCATCTTCGGCGGCATAGGCCGTGGCCTCGTCAATTGGCACCTTGTCAAAAGTAATGGCCGATTTGCCCGAACCCAGAAGCGGCTTGATCGGGATTGGCGTGTGGCTCAGATAGCGCTCGGACAATGTGTCCATCCCATGCCCATGCTCGCCGCCATGCATCGCATAAGACATCAACATCGTGTCGTCGATTGGGTCAACGTTGATACCATGACGCGCGAATATCTTGGCATCGTATTTCATATTCTGCCCGATCTTGAGGATCGACGGATCCTCGAGCATCGGTTTCAGCAAGGTTAGAGCCTCATCCAGCGGCATCTGCCCGTCGGCCAATGCATCCGAGCCGAACAGATCATCGGCGGCCCCATCGCGGTGGGTCAGCGGGATATAGCAAGCCTCTCCAGCCTCAACACAAAGCGAGACGCCGACCAGATCGGCGATCATCTCATTCAGACCGGTGGTTTCGGTATCGACAGCGACCCAGCCACGCTCATAAGCCTGATCGAACCACTTTTGCAGGGCCGCGGCGTCGCGCACACATTCGTATTTCGTCGCATCAAACGGAATAAGCTCTGCCTCGGCTTCTTCAACCGCAGGCGCGGGCGCGTCAGCAATAACCGGAGCTTCGGTCCCCAGCTTATCTGCGATCCGCTTGGTGAGAGTGCGAAACTCCATCTCAGCCAGGAACCCCAGAAGGGTTTCGGCATCCGGGTCTTTGACCTCAAGATCGTCCAGAGTGAAATCCAGCGGGGTTGCTGCGTCCAATTGCACCAGCTTTTTGGACAGCTCGATCTGGTCTCGCTTTTCGATCAGCGTTTGGCGGCGCTTTGGCTGTTTGATCTCTTCCGCGCGATCCAGCAGCGTTTCAAGATCACCATATTCATTGATCAACAAGGCCGCCGTTTTCACGCCAATCCCAGGGGCACCCGGCACGTTATCCACCGAATCCCCGGCCAAAGCCTGCACATCGACCACTCGTTCAGGACCAACACCAAACTTCTCGATAACCCCATCCCGGTCGATGCGCTTGTTCTTCATCGCATCCAGCATCTCAACGCCATCGCCGACCAACTGCATCAGGTCTTTGTCGGAACTGACGATGGTTACACGGCCTCCAGCCTCGCGCGCCTGAACAGCCAGCGTGGCGATAATGTCGTCGGCCTCGTAGCCTTCAAGCTCTTTGCAGGCGATGTTGAAGGCTTTCGTCGCCTCACGGGTAAGCGGCATCTGTGGGCGCAGGTCCTCAGGCATCGCCTCGCGGTTGGCCTTGTACAGATCGTAGAGATCATTTCGGAAGGTGTGCGAACCCTTGTCGAAGATCACCGCCACATGGGTTGGCGCATCCGGTCCGGCGTTCCCCTCGACATATTTCTGCAGCATGTTGCAAAAGCCCGAGACCGCCCCGATCGGTAATCCGTCGGATTTTCGAGTCAGCGGAGGCAGCGCGTGATAAGCCCTGAAAATAAAGGCCGATCCGTCGATCAGATGCAGGTGACACCCTTTTCCAAAATTGCTCATGCGCGCTCTCCCTGTCGGTCAGGGATGGTTCTGCCACAGGGGCAGGCGGGTGACCAGTCAGGAACGTGCGTTACCCACCAAAGAGGCCGCTGAAAACGTCCGAGAAACTGTTCAGAAGCGCCATGATCACCAGCACGCCGAGGAAGGCGAAGAACGCAAAAGCAAAAAACTGGAACAGGATCGCGCCGGCTCCAATGGCCATTCCGGCGATGGCCGGGCGTCGTTTTTCGTGACGAAGAATGCCGATCACCGAGACAACAATTGCCAGCCCACCCAGCATAGCCACACCAATTTGCAAGTAATCGTCCAGGTCGCGAGTTTGGGCCACGGGTGCGGGCTGCTCAAGCCCGGCTGCGGCCCGCAGGGTGGATTTGCCCAGCTCAGCCGCCAGTTCACCCAATGAAACGCCGGTGGACTGTTGCGGTGCAAATGGACCGGCCCAAAACACAAACAACGCAGCGAACAAAGCCAATGCCGCAAGGAAAAACCCGATCCATCCAAAAACCGGGTTGGCCGTGTCAGTGGCAGTCATGTCGGTCATCACACTCACCTACGATGGTTGCACCAACGCACTACCATGAAAATCGCGGCGAGATTTGGGCGAAACCCGGTTAGTCGGGCAATCAGCCCTGCTCTGTGCCCTTCAGAACATATTTGCAGTCGCAATAGGGGCACTCGACCCAACCGGTGTCTTCGGGGATTTGCAGCCAGACGCGCGGATGGCCCAACGCACCTTCACCGCCGTCACAGGCAACACGGGTGGTTTCGACGATCTTGGTTTCCGGCGCTTCGATGGTCACGGCTGGCGATCCTTCTTCGGTTGTCGGCCTCGCGGGCATGTACTAGGTGCGTTTATGAGCGATGAGCAAACCGGGGGCAAGAGCCACATGAGCGATGCGGCAATCAGGATCGAAGGGCTGCGCAAAACCTATCTCGGCGGCAAGGGCCAGCCCGAAAAACACGCGTTGAAAGGCATAGACCTGACCGTTCCGCGCGGATCGGTTTTTGGGTTGCTGGGGCCAAACGGGGCCGGGAAATCGACCCTAATCAACATTCTTGCCGGTTTGGTGGTGAAATCGGCCGGCAAAGTTTCAATCTGGGGATTCGATCAGGACCAGAACCCGCGCCAGTCGCGTGCCGCTATTGGCGTCATGCCACAAGAGCTGAACCTGGACCCCTTCTTTTCCCCACGTGGCGCGTTGGAGGTCCAGGCCGGTCTGTACGGCGTGCCGAAGGCGCAGCGCCGCAGCGATGAGATTCTGGAACTGGTGGGGCTCAGCGACAAGGCCGAAGCCTATGCCCGCACGCTGTCGGGCGGGATGCGGCGGCGGCTTTTGCTGGCCAAGGCGCTGGTGCATCACCCGAAGATTCTGGTGCTGGATGAACCCACGGCAGGTGTGGATATTGAACTGCGTCAGATGCTCTGGACCAATGTGCGCAAACTGAATGAACAGGGCATGACCATCATCCTGACCACGCATTATCTGGAAGAAGCGCAAGAGATGTGTGACGAGATCGCCATCATCAACCACGGTGAAAAGATCGCGCAGGACAGCACCGCCAACCTGCTGGGCCGGATGGACAGCCGGACGATGGTGATCGTCCCGGACAGCCCTGTGGTGAATCTGCCTGCGGCGGAAGGGGTCGAAGCCGCGCTGCGCGACGATGGCAGTCTTGTGCTGCAATATCAGGGCAATCAAACCAGCGCCGAGCAGGTGCTGGAAGCCGTCCGTGCCGTGGGTATCCGTATTCGCGACGTGCGTACCGAGGAAGCCGATCTTGAGGATGTGTTCCTTGCACTGACATCGTCGCGCGCCGAGGAACCTGTAGACGATCAGGATCAGCCACGCCGCGGGATGCACCGGGTCAAGCTTTAAGCGCGGTCGATCCGTGCCTGATAGCAGTTGTTTCTGGCCGAGCGGACGTGAACATAGGCAATATCCTCGCGGGCAAAGATGTCCTTCACCGCAGCGCCGATCTGCTCCATGGGCGTGATCGCCCCGGTGCCATAGACGATCCGGTCATCTGGTCCGTAGCCCTTGATCAAATAGTCAGGAGAGGTGGTCAGAATCTCGGGCATCTCCTCCCCCTCATACCGCTCGCACTGTGCGGCACACAGAAAGATCGGGCCGGTTTCCGCATACGGATGTGTCTCTAAAAAGGGGCGATGGGCCAATATCAGCATCTCTTCGCCTTCGGGAATGTTCTGCAGGCAGTGGCGGCAAGGGTTGCCCGCACCCGTCGAAATAGTGCGCTCGGGCGTAGCACCGTACGCATCTGGCCCTCCGGCCTGTAGGGCGCGGACCTCATCCGTCGGAAGTGCGGTTATCCTGAACATATCGGGTCTCCTTTTTGCCGACCCTGCCTGTCTGATCGATTTCAAGCGACCCGTTTCCTGCGCAAAGGACTCGAAAAAGAACAAAACGTGAATATAATAGTGACTCGCCATGTATGCCGAGCTGTCGATCACGTCGAACTTCACCTTCCTCACCGGGGCATCCCACCCCGAGGAATACATGGAGCGTGCCGTCACCCTGGGCCTGCCCGCCATTGCGATTGCCGATGACAACTCGGTCGCTGGCATTGTCCGCGCCCATACCCAGGCGCGTGAGATCGCTCGTAAGGTCCGCGAACGGCTGGAGTGGGAAGAGCAGAACACCTCCATTGGCCCACCCTGCCCTGACCACATTCCCAAACCACCCTCGTATCCGATTCACGCAGTGCCGCGCCTGATCCCGGCCGCGCGGCTGATCTTTACCGACGCACCCACCGTCACCGCCTTGCCGCTGAACCGGCAGGGCTGGGGCAACCTGTGCCGTATCCTTTCCACTGGCCGCCTGCGTGCCGAGAAAGGCGACTGTATCCTGCACCTGTCCGACCTTTTGGAGTTTTCCGACGGCCTCCACCTGCTGCTCTGGCCACAAGCGGACCGATCCCAAGGCGGCGCGGACGGGTGGCGGACACAGGCGCACCAGCTGACGCGCCGCTTTGCCGGGCGGGTGCATTTGTTGATGCACCCTCGATACGATGGTGCAGACAGCGCATATTTCTCTTTGTTAGAGACTGAATCAAAGCGACTGGGCATCCCCGCGCTCGCCAGTGCCACACCGATGATGCATCACGGCGCGCGTCGTAAGCTGGCCGACGTTCTGACTGCCATCCGCCTGCGCCGCAAAGTCGATGATCTGGGTCGCGAGGCATTGGCCAATGGCGAACAGCGCCTGCGATCCGAGACCGAGATGCTGCGCATCTTCAAAGGTCACGAGGGCGCTGTTGCCCGCGCCCATGAGCTGAGCGAAAAACTCACATTCTCGCTCGACGAGCTGCGCTATGAATATCCCAGCGAGGGCAGCGAGCAGGAAACCCCGACCCAACGCCTGCACCGTCTGGCGCATGAAGGGCTGAAATGGCGCTATCCGGCGGGCGCGTCGGAGAAGGCTCAGAAGATGTTGGCCCATGAACTCGCCCTGATCGGAAAGCTGAAATACGAGCCCTACTTCCTGACCGTCCGCGACATCGTCCATTTCGCCCGATCCCGTGGCATCCTGTGCCAGGGGCGCGGCTCGGCGGCCAATTCGGTGGTCTGTTTCTGCCTCGGCATCACCGAAGTCAGCCCCGAGATGGGTACGATGGTGTTCGAACGCTTTGTCTCTGAGGCGCGCGATGAACCGCCCGACATTGACGTGGATTTTGAACACGAACGCCGCGAAGAGGTGATCCAGCACATCTATGACCGCTATGGCCGCGAACGCGCGGGGCTGTGCGCCACGGTCGTGCACTATCGGGGTAAGCGGGCCATTCGCGAGGTGGGCCGCGCCATGGGGCTGACCGAAGATACGATCTCGGCGCTGTCCTCGCAGCTTTGGGGTTTCTTCTCGACCGTCGGGCTTGAGGCGCACCGGATGCGCGAGATCGGCCTCGACCCCGAGGATCGCCGCCTGAAACAGACTCTAATGCTGGTGTATGAGATCGACGGCTTTCCCCGTCATTTGTCCCAGCACGTCGGCGGTTTTATCATCACCGAGGGGCGTTTGGACGAACTTGTTCCCATCGAGAACGCCACGATGGAAGACCGCACGGTCATCTGCTGGGACAAGGATGACATCGACTCGCTTGGTATCCTCAAGGTCGATGTCCTCAGCCTTGGGATGCTCACCTGCATCCGCAAAGCGTTCGATCTGATCGGTCAGCACCACCAGACCAGCTATACGCTGGCCACCCTGCCGCCCGAAGATCCGACGGTCTATGACATGCTGTGCAAAGCCGACAGTATCGGCGTGTTTCAGGTGGAATCACGTGCGCAGATGAACTTCCTGCCCCGCATGCGGCCGCGCAATTTCTATGACCTGGTGATCGAGGTTGCCATCATCCGCCCCGGTCCCATTCAGGGCGACATGGTTCATCCCTATATCCGCCGCCGCAACGGAGAGGAGGAGGTCAGCTTCCCCTCAGACGAACTGGGTGAGGTGCTGGGTAAAACGCTGGGCGTGCCATTGTTTCAGGAACAGGCGATGCAGATCGCCATTGTGGGCGCGGGGTTCACCCCGGAACAGGCAGACCGGCTGCGACGGTCGCTGGCAACCTTCAAGAAACACGGCAATGTCAGCGAATTCCGCGCGCTGTTCCTGCGCGGCATGAAGCGCAACGGGTATGATGACGACTTTGCCGAGCGCTGCTTCTCGCAAATCGAAGGCTTCGGGTCCTATGGCTTCCCCGAAAGCCACGCGGCCAGCTTTGCGCTGCTGGTCTATGCCAGCGCCTGGATCAAATGCCACCATCCCGGCATTTTCGCCTGCGCCCTGCTGAATTCACAGCCAATGGGGTTCTATGCCCCTGCCCAGATCGTGCGCGATGCGCGCGAACACGGGGTGCAGGTGCGCCCGGTCTGCATCAATGCCAGCTTCTGGGACAATGTGATGGAGCCCGACGGCCATGGAGGGCTGGCCCTGCGGCTGGGGTTCCGCCAGATCAAGGGCCTCAGCGAGGAAGACGCCAGTTGGCTGACCGCCGCGCGCGGCAATGGCTACCATCAGGTCGACGATGTCTGGCGCCGCGCGGGGCTTGGCCCTTCGGTGATTGAACGGCTGGCCGAGGCCGATGCCTTCGCCGCCTGCGACCTGACCCGGCGCGAAGCACTGTGGCAGGCCAAGGCGATTGCGACCGCCAAGCCCTTGCCTCTGTTCTCGCAAGATCTGGAAGGTGAGGCGCTGGACGAGCCCGAAGCCTATCTGCCGCAGATGACATTGGGTGAGCAGGTGGTCGAAGATTACGTCGCCACCCGCCTCAGCCTGCGGGCGCATCCGGTGGCCTTGCTACGGCATATCCTGACGCCCGAGCCGCGCGACAAAACCACGCCTGTTGCATGACGGCTGAAGGGGATACTTCCCCGGCACAGAGTCGAATTTGGTGACCTTATGACCAGACCCATCCTGCCGCCGCGCTTTCCGGCGACGCCTGATCAGATCAATGCGCAGGTCCACGCCTTCTATGCCCGCGTGCGTGAAGATGCTGTGCTGGACCCGGTCTTTGCCAACCATGTCACCGACTGGCCCACGCATGAGGACAAGATCGCTGCGTTCTGGCGCAACGCCATCTTGTTTGAACGCAGCTACGACGGCAATCCACAGCGGGTCCATATCGAACGGCCCGATGTAAAACCCGAGATGTTCGCCCGCTGGCTGGACCTGTTCGAAGAGGTAGCCACCCAGACACTGCCGTCAGAAACCGCAATCCCGTGGGTCGCGCTGGCCCGGCGTATCGGAGTTGGGATGAGGGCAGGCGTGCAATCGGCCCGTCAACCCAAAGACGCGCCACCGATCCTGCGTTGATCTGGCCGCATGGCGGCTTTGCCATGTTAGCGGTAAAATAAGGGCTATGCGGACCAGTCAAATGGGGGTACTCAGGGGCACGACAGCCCCATTGCGCTGCGACGGCACAGTGCCACCACACCGACATCACCCGAGGCCGATCCATGAGCACTCAAAACACCACCCTTCGGGGACTTGGTTTCGCGTTTGCGGGATTCGCGGTCTTTGCCAGCCATGACGCGCTGATCAAGGTGCTGGGCGGGACCTATTCGGTGATGCAGATCATCTTTTTCGCCACACTGTTTTCTTTTGTGCCAATGGCCGTATCCATGCTGGCCGACCGGACACCCAGCAACTTCCGTCCGCATCATCCCTGGCTGGTTCTGTTGCGCTCGGGCCTGGTGGTTACATCCATGGTCTGCGCCTTTTATGCCTTTTCGGTGCTACCACTGGCCGAGGTCTATTCGCTGCTGTTTTCCTTCCCGCTGATCGTGACCGTTCTGTCGATCCCCATTCTGGGAGAAGTTGTGCGCGTCCAACGCTGGGCTGCGGTCGGTGTTGGCCTGATCGGCGTTCTGATCGTTCTGCGCCCGGGCGCGACAGACATCACTCTCGGCCACCTCGCCGCCCTGACAGCCGCTTTTTGCAGCGCGTTTGGGTCTGTTCTGGTGCGTAAGATCGGAAACGAGGAACGATCCGCCGTGCTGATCCTCTATCCCATGCTGCTGGCCATTCTGGTCATGAGCCTTGCGCAACCGGCTGTGTATCAGCCTCCATCCCTGCTTCATCTGGCCATGATGGCACTGGTCGGTGTGTTTTCGGTCATCGCCCAGCACCTGATCATCCTCGCCTACCGTGCGGCACCCGCCGGGGTCGTCGCGCCCAGCCAATACAGTCAGATCATCTGGGCCACGATTTTCGGCATGGTCTTCTTTGGGGAACACCCGGATGGCTGGGTTGCGGTCGGTGCCAGCATCATCATTGCATCCGGTGTCTTTGTGGTCTGGAGGGAGAGTCGGACGAACACCACGTCTGTGAACACCCCGGTTCTCCGGGTGCGGTCTCCGCGATCAGATACTGGGGCATCGCGACCGGGTGAGTGAAATCGATACAGACTAGGTGCTACATTTTCCGAGAACATCTCACTTTCCAGCTTTCAGTCTGACTTTGTAGTCACCGTTTGCCCCTTGCTCATCAAACTTTCCTGTCGCACGAACCAAATCGCTTAGCTTGGAAAAGCCATAGCTTCTGGGGTCAAAATCAGTATAAATTTTGTTAAGCTGGCTACCCACAAATCCTAGTTTTAACCAACCTTCAGGCTCGTCAGAATTGCGCATCACGTTTCTGATCAGTTGAAACGCATGGTTCAACTCGCGTTTCGGAACCTGACTATCAGATTGCTTTCCGTTCGATACGCCGGCTTCAATATTTTCAATATAAATAAATCGATTACACGCCGCCACAAACGCCTTGGGAGCTTTACGCTCACCAATACCAAATACGTCCAGCCCATGTTCGCGAATGCGGCTTGCAAGGCGAGTGAAGTCGCTATCTGAAGAAACTAACACGAACCCACCAAAGCGATCAGAATGCAGGATGTCCATCGCGTCTATGACCAAGGCAATATCGCTGGAGTTCTTTTTGGACGTATTTGCAAATTGCTGTTGGGGAACGATTGCGTATTCCGCCAATGATCCAGAGTTCCACCCTTGCGGCGACCCGTTCGAAAAATCTCCGTAGATCCGCCTTAGGCTGGCCTCACCCAAAGTGGCAATTTCTTCAAAAATCTCCGGCGCGTGTTTTGCCGGTACATTCTCTGCATCAATAAGAACCGCCAAGCGATCCATGCCTGCTGTTGTCACTGAAATTCCTCAAACAAAAGTAATTCGTATTGCGGAATGTAGTAACGAAAAAGGGCGAGCAAAAGCCCGCCCTTCAAGAATATTTCAGTTTTCTCAATACACTACGACCGACCGGATGCTCTCACCTTTATGCATCAGGTCGAAGCCGTGGTTGATGTCATCCAGACCCATGGTATGAGTGATCATCGGGTCGATCTCGATCTTCCCTTCCATGTACCAGTCGACAATCTTGGGCACGTCGGTCCGGCCGCGCGCGCCGCCAAAGGCAGTGCCGCGCCATGACCGGCCAGTGACCAGCTGGAACGGACGGGTCGAGATCTCGGCACCTGCAGGGGCCACGCCGATGATGATTGATTCTCCCCAGCCTTTGTGCGCCGATTCCAGCGCGTCGCGCATCACGCCGACATTGCCGGTGGCGTCAAAGGTATAGTCCGCGCCGCCCTTGGTCAGGTTGACCAGATAGGGAACCAGGTCGCCTTCAACCTCTTTGGGGTTCACGAAATCGGTCATGCCGAATTTCTCGGCCATTTCCACCTTCGATGGGTTCAGGTCGACGCCAACGATCTGATCTGCCCCGGCCAAACGCAGGCCCTGAATTACGTTCAGGCCAATGCCGCCCAGGCCGAACACGATGGCGCGGCTGCCGATTTCGACCTTGGCGGTGTTGATCACCGCGCCAATGCCGGTGGTGACGCCGCAGCCGATATAGCAGATCTTGTCGAAAGGGGCGTCCTCACGCACCTTGGCCAGCGCGATTTCCGGCAGAACCGTGTGGTTCGAGAAGGTCGAGCAACCCATGTAATGCAGGATCGGATCACCATCCAAAGTCGAGAACCGCGAGGTCCCGTCGGGCATAAGGCCCTTGCCTTGTGTTTCGCGGATTGCCTGACACAGGTTGGTCTTTGGGTGCAGACAGTATTCGCATTCACGGCATTCCGGGGTGTACAGCGGGATCACATGATCGCCCGGTTTCAGGCTGGTCACGCCCGGGCCGACCTCAACCACAACACCTGCGCCTTCGTGGCCCAGAATCGCGGGGAACAGACCTTCGGGGTCTGCCCCGGACAGGGTGAATTCATCCGTGTGGCAAATGCCGGTGGCCTTGATCTCCACCAGAACCTCGCCCGCTTTGGGGCCTTCGAGGTTCACATCCATCACTTCCAAAGGTTTGCCCGCCTGAACGGCGACGGCGGCACGGGTGCGCATATCACTGTCTCCCTGTCTTCTTTGCCCCGACCCTGCGTCAATTGCAGGGTGTTTTCAACTGTGCTTTCATGACAGACTTGCTAATTGTTTGATATTGCAGAAACGACATTGCCGGAATGAGGAACGCCAATGCACCGATTTATCCCGATTCTGATCCTTCTGGCCGCCTGTACTCAGCCCCCGGCCCCCGAAGAAGCGCGCCTTGCGCCCGAGGCCGCGCCGGTTGATCTGGCCTTTTGTCAGGGCGAAGCATTTGCCGACTCGGTGGGCCAGCCGGTTTCGACCATTCAGGCCGATTTGCCGGAACGCACCCGCGTGCTGGGGCCCGATGATATTGCAACGCAGGATTACCGGATCGACAGGCTGAACGTCTTTGTAAACGGGGCCGGTGTTATTCAGCGCCTGACCTGCGGGTAAGCGTGGACTCGGGCGTTGATTCTCGGATAGAACAAAATGGGAACATTTTGATGTCTGCCGATGCCAAAACGCCGAATACTTTCACTGTGGTTTCCCCGTCTTGGGGCTGAACGGCTGATCCGCACCGCGCGGGGGCTGCATGCCGGGCCGTTGGCTGTGGTCACCGAGCAGTCGAACATGCAGGTCATTACCTCATTGAATACTGAGGCGCAGGCCGCCGGGCTGCGTGTGGGCCAGCCCGTGCGCGATGCCCATGCCATGTGCGCCAGCCTGATCACACGACACCGCAACGCCCCGGCCGAGGCCGCGTTTCTAACCGCGCTGCGCCGCTGGGCCGGCAAGTTCAGCCCTTGGGTGGCCGAAGAAGCTCCGGATGGGCTGATCGTGGATCTGTCGGGCTGTGCGCATCTGTTTGGCGGGGAAGAGACGCTGCTGAGTGTGCTGGAAACCGACTGCGCCGATATGGGGCTCAGCGTACAAATGGGCATTGCCGACACGCTGGGCGCGGCCTGGGCTTTGGCGCGCTATGCGGGGCAAGAGGCCACATCCGACCGCAACGGCGACGCCATCAGCCAGGAAGCCCGCGCCACCCGCGCCCGGGCGGGCAAGCGGCGACACTGGACCAAAGGCGGGGCTGCACCGCAGGTGATGGCCTTGGGCAGAGGTGCACGCATTGCGGCACCGGGGCAATCCTATGGCGCGCTCAGCCCCCTGCCCATCGCGGCGCTGCGATTGGACGACCCGGTTGTGACGCAGTTGAACCGTCTGGGCCTGCGCCGGATCGGCGATTTGCTGGGCCAGCCGCGCGCCAGTTTGGCGCGCCGCTTCGGGCGGGGGTTGGTATTGCGGCTGGATCAGGCCATGGGCAGCGCGCCCGAGCCGGTTTCACCGGCCCGCCCGCCGCATCATTTTGCGGTGCGGATGACTCTGCCCAACCCAATCGGCCTGATTGAGGATGTGATGGCCGCTGTCGATCGGGTGCTGCCCACGCTCTGCGCCAAGCTGGAAGAGAAAGATCGTGGTGTCCGCACCCTTCGGCTGGAGGCGCATCGCGCCGATCAGGCGGCCGAGGTCATCGAGATTGGACTGGCCCGTCCAACCTATGACAAACATCGTATTCGCCCTTTATTAGAGATGAAAGTCGACAAGATCGATGCGGGCTATGGCATCGACATGCTGCGGCTTGAGGCGATCCAGACCGAGCCCATCCATGCCCGCACCATCGCCGGTCATGCCGAGGCACGCCGCGTGGCCCGTAACCGGCTTGAGGGCAATACAGCCGTGGATGACCTGATCGGCAAGCTGGGTGCGCGGGTGGGGCTGGAGGCGATCACAAGACGGCACCCGGCCGCCTCTCATATCCCCGAAAAAACGGCACAGACGCTGGCGGCTGCATGGTCGGAACCCGCGCGCGACTGGCCTGCGCCGCCACGCCCACGGCCCTTGCAGATGTGGCAACCCGAGCCGGTGATGGCACCGGAGACCCCGGATGTCCCAACCACCTTCCGGTGGCGTGGGCGCGACTGGCAACTGGCGCAGGCCACCGGCCCGGAACGGATCGCACCGGAATGGTGGCTGGATGACCCCAACTGGCGCAGCGGCGTGCGCGATTACTGGGTGGTGGTGACGGAACAGGGCGAACGCCTATGGCTGTTCTACGGACACGGAGGCGCGATGTCGGCAGGCTGGTTCTGTCAGGGACAGTTTTGTTAGAATCTACTTTCCGCGATACACCAGCAAATCCGGCAAGTAGTCAATCAAGCGGATAAACCAGGAAAACGGTGCCGGGAAATCGGTACGGAACCGGCGGCGCGACATCGCTTTGACCACGCGCTCTGCCGCGTCATCAGCTGTCATCAGCATCGGCATCTTGAAACTGTTCTTGTCGGTCAGGCGGGTCTTGATGAAGCCGGGATTGACAATACGTACCGTCACGCCCGTGCCCGCCAGATCATGCCGCATCGTTTCGGCCAGCGAGATCAGCGCTGCCTTGCTGGCCCCGTAACCGATAGCTGCAGGCAAACCGTGATACCCGGCCAGCGACCCGATCAACGTGATCTCTCCCTGACCTGTCTGAACAAAGCCAGGAACCGTTTCACCCAATACCCGCAACGCCCCCGAATAGTTCACATCGCTGATCCTGAGCGACGCCTCGGTATCCCAATCGCCAGTACGCATCGGTTCATAAGCGCCTGCATTGTAAACCAGCCCGTCGACCCGACCGGCCTCGGCCACGGCACTACGCACAGAGTCTAAATCGGTCACATCACACGGAATCGCGCGCGCATTTGGAAGCTTGGAACAGATGTCATTCAAACGCGCGGCATTGCGCGCAGACAGGATCAAATGCGCGCCCTTGCGGCTCAACGCCTCGGCCAAGGCACGGCCCAAGCCTTCGCTTGCGCCGATGATCCAATAGGTTTTTCCGTCAAAGCTGCTCATACCCGTGCCGTATTGTTGAACTTATCCGTTTTACGGCCCTGCACCCGCGGTGGATCATTGGGTGACGCTGGGAAGCGTGCGCTGTAACCCGAAGTCACAAGATAGTGCATCTGTTAAAAACTTCTATCCGGATTGATCCAGCACGCCCTACCGTGCGTATCTCATTGTAAAATGTCACATAACGAGGCTGGAATGTTCGACGAAACCCGGGGTGTACGGAAGAAAATCGCGATTGTAGGTGCAGGCATTTCGGGGCTCTCTGCCGCGTATTACCTTTCAGAAAACAACGACGTGACGGTCTATGAAGCCGAACCCAGACTGGGCGGCCACGCCCGTACGGTGATGGCTGGCAAAAGCGGAGATCAGCCGGTCGACACCGGCTTTATCGTTTTCAACTATGCAACCTACCCTTACCTGACCCAGCTTTTTGACGAGCTGAACGTACCCGTCATCAAAAGCGAAATGAGCTTTGGCGCGACCATCGACAATGGCCGCATCGAATACGGGTTGAACAATCTGCGCACCCTGACCGCACAGAAACGCAATCTGGCGCGCCCCGCCTATTACAAGATGATCGCGGACATTCTGCGCTTTGGCAAAGAAGCGCCCGAGGCCGCCAAGGACGATGACACAACGATTGGTGAATTGGTCGATCAACTGCGTCTGGGTCACTGGTTCCGGCACAACTATCTGATGCCCATGTGTGGCGCGATCTGGTCCACTCCGGTTGAGTTCGTAGATCAATTCCCGGCGCGGTCACTGGTGCAGTTCTTCCGCAACCATGCCCTGCTGGCCAGTGGGCGCGCCAATCAACATCAGTGGTATACTGTCAAAGGCGGTAGCATCGAATATGTCCGCCGCATAGACGCCGCCCTGCGCGCTCGTGGCTGCGACATCCGACTGGCTGCCCCGGTTCAGCACGTTCACCGCAACGACATCGGCGTCAGTGTCACCAGCCAGGGGTATGCGGATCAATTCGACGAGATCATCCTGGCAACGCACTCGGACCAGTCCCTTGCAATTCTGGGCGAAGGCGCAACACCGGCCGAGGCCGCAGCTTTGGGCGCGATCCGTTATCAGCCCAACACGGCAATTCTACATTGTGACCCACGTCAGATGCCAAAACGGCGCGCGTGCTGGTCTAGCTGGACTTACCGCTCACAAGCGGGAAACGTCGGCGTAACATATTGGATGAACCGGCTTCAGAATATCCCGGACAGCGATCCGCTGTTTGTGACGCTGAACGCCTCATCAGAAATTCCCGCGGATAAAATCTATGATCAGGTCGAATTTGCCCATCCGGTATTCGACAAAGCCGCCCTGAAGGCACAAGGGCAAATCCGCGAGATGCAGGGACAGAACCGAACTTGGTTTGCCGGCGCTTACAACCGGCATGGATTTCACGAAGACGGGATTGCCAGCGCGATGCATGTCGTTGCCCGAATAAATGGCACCCCGCAAACCATCGGAGCTGACAATGGCATTTCTGGGAACGACCCGGCCATCCCTGTGGCGGCCGAATAATGGGCTTTTGCGCGCAGCGCTGCTGACAGTGGCGCTGCTGGCCCCGTCAGGGCTATTGGCTTCGCCCGTAACGGATGAGTTGAAGGACGCGCAACTGCGCGGCTCGGCGACCTTTCGGTATCTGGGTTTGCCGATCTATGACGCCAAACTTTATACCCCCGGCGGCGCTCCGTTCAGTTGGAGCGAAGATATCGGCCTGCAACTGACCTACCGCAAGAACTTCAAGAAAAAAGCGCTGGTCAACTCGACTCTGGACGAGATGGACCGGATCGGACGATCTGCCCCGGTGCGCAGTCAACTGGACCAGTGCTTCAAACCCGTGACCAAAGGCGACAGCTTTCTGGCCGTGTCCGATGGGCCGGACAGCGTGAGCTTCTGGCTGAACGGGCAAAAGACCTGCACGATGTCCTATCCGGGCATCAAACGCAGTTTCATGTCCGTATTTCTGGGCGACAACACGCGGTCCGCCTCGTTTACACAGAAACTTCAGGGGCGCTGATGCTCTATCCTCGGGTCAGCCTTTATGCGCTGATGCTCGCTGCGGCGGGCATTCCGCTTTATATTCACCTGCCGCGCTTTGCGGCGGTGAATCTGGGTATTGGCCTGGGGGTCATCGGCACCGTCCTTCTGGTGATCCGCCTTGTGGATCTGGTACAGGATCCTTTGATCGGCTGGGCGATCGACAAATGGCCAAAGGGCCAGCTGGTATTTGCTTCTCTGGCAGCTTTGGGGCTGGCGGTCGGGTTCCCACTGCTCTTTAGCTTGTCGCAGGGTGCCAGTGTCGCCGCGCTGATCGCGATTCTGATCCTGCTGTTCTCGGCTTACAGCCTGGGCACCATCCTTTTGTACGGGCGCAGCGCAACTTTGGCAAAACGTCCAGACCCGCAAGAGCTTATGACCTTGGCCGCCTATCGCGAAGGCGGGCAACTGACCGGCGTGGTCATCGCCGCTAGCGCCCCGGCGCTTTTGGTTGCATTTGGCGCGCAAGCCCAGGGCTATCCCGCGTTTGGCGTTTTTTTGGGGCTGCTGTCCGTTCTGACCCTGTTGCTGACTATTCCGATCTGGAGGCGTACGCCAATCACCGGCACTGGTCTGTCTTTTGCAGGGCTGGGTCAGGCCGGAGGGTTGCGCCTGCTGGGGCTGGCTCTGGTCAACAGCCTGCCCGTGGCCATCACCTCGACCCTGTTTTTGTTTTTTGTTGAAGATCGGTTGCAACTGCCGGGCAAAGCAGGCCCGCTGTTGATCCTGTTCTTCCTAAGTGCGGGCCTGAGCGTTCCGCTTTGGGCCAAGCTCAGCAACCGGATTGGCCCAAAACAGACTCTGATGATTGCCATGCCCCTCTCAATCGCGGGGTTTATCGGTGCCGCCACCCTGAGCGCCGGAAATTTGGCCGGATTTGCTGTGATCTGCCTTGCCTCTGGCGCTGCTTTGGGGGCGGACATGGTCGTGCTGCCCGCCATGTTTTCGGTCGTCCTGACTCGGGCCGGACTAAACGCGTCTGCCGCGTTTGGAATCTGGTCCTTCGCTGGCAAGCTGGGGCTCGCTCTGGCTGCCTTTTTCACCTTGCCGTTGCTGGAACGCAGCGGTTTCACCCCCGGTCAAAACAATTCCGCGCAAGCGTTGGAAACGCTTAACTTAGCCTACGCGGTGCTGCCCTGCATCCTGAAGCTTGGTGCGTTTGGGATGGTCTTGACCCTGCCAACCGAGGTCACAAGCAAATGAACGCTATTGCCATCATACTGCTGGTCCTTCTGATCGCAGTTTTCATCCGCGCCCGATTGCTGAGCTTTCGCGCGCAATCTCCTGCCGACTACGCGGGAACCGGACCTGACTTTTCTTTGAAAAAGCATCTGAACGGGGAAATCCTGTCCGAGGGGCTGATCTACGGCCCCAATGGAAAGATGTCGAACAGCTTCGTCGCCCGCATGGTGGGCGAATGGAACGGAAACTCGGGCACGCTGTCCGAATACTTCACCTATTCCAACGGCAAACAGATGACCCGAAAGTGGTATCTGACGCTTGGCACCGGGAACACCTTCACTGCAACGGCGGATGATATCGTCGGCGAGGGTCGGGGCATCATGTCTGGTTCGACAGTCAAACTGACCTACCGGATCATCCTGCCAGAGGATGCTGGCGGGCACACTTTGGATGTAACAGACTGGATGTATCTGACGGAACACGGCGTAATCATGAACCGGTCCGAGATGCGCAAGTTCGGCATCAAAGTAGCTGAGCTGGTCGCGACCATGCGCCCTTCGCCCGAAGTAAAAACGACACATGTGCCAGGTACAAACGGATATGACGCGACATCCGAAGGGAAACCGCTGCAATGAGGGTTTTCCGTTCGCTGATCACCATTGTTGCAATTGCAAGCCTTGCCCTACTGGCGGCTTGTTCCAGCAAGCCCAGAGTGCCAAAAACCTTCTTGTCCGACCGGCAATTGAACCTCGAGGAGTTCTTTGAAGGCAAAACAGTGGCCTATGGTCAGTTTCAAGACGTTCTGGGCAACATTCCCCGAAGATTTACGGTGGATATCGACGGGACCTGGGATGGTGAAACTCTGACGTTGGTTGAAGACTTCGTCTATGACGATGGCGCCACCGAGCAGCGCATCTGGACACTCACAAAAACGGGTGAAGATACGTGGACAGGGACGGCTCCTGGCGTTTTGGGCACGGCCAGCGGGATCGAGCGCGGTGATACGTTCAACTGGAAGTACAAAATCGACCTGCCGATCAAGGACGGCACGATGCGTGTCAGATTTGACGATTGGATGTGGCTGTTGGACGATGATCGCCTGCTGAACCGCGCGTACGTGTCACGCTTTGGCGTGCGTCTGGGCGAAGTGATCCTGTTCTTCGAAAAGCGATAGTCGACGCAAGTACAACTTGTCGATTGGCATCAGTAAAAGATGAACTCATCCACCGGGGACTGCAGTGTTTTTTGGGGCGTACCGGCCCGGTTTTTTCCCGACCCATCCGAGACCCCGCTTTCGGACTTAGTGCCGTTTTCCAGATTGAGACGAGCCCGCTCAATCTGTCCCCAAAGGAAAAACAGGCCGTCCCGTTTGCCCATCAATCCCGCAGGCACCCGGGCCCGCGAAACACGAATTTTTGCCTGTCGCATCTGCGTTCTCACTGCCTCCGGTGTTCGACACCTTTTCGAAAAAACCTATCGGTTTAGGTGCAAAAAAGCAATTTTTGCATAGGCAAAAACGCGCTCGCAACCAGGTGTTGTCAGGCCGGATGCGCGATCTCGCTAAGCGTGCTGTCGATCTGCATCTACAACGGGTCCGCAAGACAAGATTTGTAGCGCCGCCAAAGTGGACAACACCCTGTTTGGGATCCCCTCAAATAGAACGCCACAAATTCCGACTGAACTACCAAGACAACTATGCCGTCAGGCAGGCAAACCCGCAAACGGCAGCCTCATCGTGTCAGACGGGACATCGCGTCAGGAATGGATTGATGTCTCAGAAATTTCCGCAGAAGTGCCAATATCCGCGGCATTTTTTCGACCTTCAGCCCCCCGACGACGATCAAGCGATACCCATATGCCCATTGAGATCATGACGATACCGTCTGCACCCGATTTTCGGAAAGTGTCGTTCAATACTCTGTTCTTTTGAACTCGCGATACGGCAATAGAATGTTTGGCACCACTGTTGCTTCCGTTTCCAACCATGGAAATGGTCCTATCATTTAGGACGTATAGAGATTGCTTTCGGTCAGGAATTCACTTTCTGAAACTGACGCGCATTGCTTGTGCTATAATGTTGGGTATGGCCCACGCCCAAAAGCAGTATTGCTTTGGCTGCGCATTGTCAGCGTACTATTAATCGACAAAAATGTCAAAAAGAGACCATTTATCAAAAAGTTATCCTGTGGTAGCAGACTTGGATTAAGCCACCCAGCCACAACTGAATTCCACACGTTTCTACGTCAATCTATGCCGCGTGGTTGCTAGGTGGTTGCTGTAGGCGCGAGAAACTCTCGCCTATTCTTGCTAACCCTTTGAAAAAAGTGGTGAGCCGTGCAGGAGTGGACCTGCGCAAAGAAATCAAAGACTTAAACTGGCGAACCGCCAAAAATGGCGCATTGAAACTACTAGAGAAATTGAGTGCCTGGCGAACCAAAAAGCCGGTGCAACTCAAAGAGAAACCGCTGAGGGGGCAGCCACCCACCTCAACGGCAATGCAAATCTTTCTGCACACACAGTTTATCAAAAAGACCATCTGACCGCAATCGCGGGAGGTGCACATGCCTAAGCTTAACCGTTTTGAATGGCTGAAAGCTGTTCTGCAATGTGCCGACCTCAATTCATCTACAAAAGCGGTCGCATCAGCGCTTTCCGTTCAGTTCGCCAACGATAAAACTGGCCAGCTCAATCCATCGCTGAACACATTGGACGAGTTCTTGGTGGGTATGTCATTGGCAACCATCAAGCGATGCCTTCGACAGCTTGTTGAGTTCGGTTGGCTCTTTCGAACCGAAGGACGTGGCGCCGGAAACTGCACCAACTATGACCTTCGCGCGCCTTCCAAAATCATCCCATTTCGTCCCAAGAAAAAGGGCGCACCAATGAGCCATTCGAATACTGAAAAGGGGTCAATCGCGGGTGAAAAGAGGCTCGCAGGTGATCTTTCCTATATAAAGATTGAACAATCCAAAGAACAAAAAACCGCGCTTGAGCCGGATCTGCCGGATGGAGGGCCATCCGCCTCGGCGCGCGGAGGTGTACCGCAGGCCGTATTCGTTCCGCGATCATCATTCGGTTGTCGCCAATGGGAAGTGTTCGCAGAACGCATGTTTGGAACCTGGATCGACAGAATCCTGCCAGCTGCCTGGGAGAACGGCGCTAGCGGATACTGGCTTCCGGACAGGTTCCCGCCAACTAACAAGGACGACTGGCCCGCTTGGCAGCACTGGCTCATCGAGAAAGGTTGGACTGTTTTCGAGCCAGCTGAGCCGGAAGTGCGCCATGCGAGTTGAGCAAAGAGCAAGGCCACCCTTGTCATACACTGGCGCTTCTGACACGGGACCTTGCGAGGGGCGGCAAGCCGCCCCTTCGAACCCCACCGGCGCGGGTAAAGCCCGCGCAAAGGAGCCGCTGACGGAGACCTTCGTCTTCCGCTGTACCGCGTCCGAGAAGGCCCAACTGCGCGCCAAGGCCGAAGCCGCAGGCCTGCCCGCCGCAACGCTCCTGCGCGAGGCGCTTGGCCTGACCGAGGCCCGCCGCCGCAAGGCCGTGCCGCGAGTCGACCCGGCGCTGGTGCTGGCGGTCGGGCGCATCGGCGGTAACCTCAACCAGATCGCGCGCTGGCTGAACCGTGCGATGCTGGTGGGCCGAACCGACCTCGACAGCCTGACCGTTGCGCGCCGTCTGTTGGTGATCGAACGCCAGCTCGCGCAGCTCCTCGACGAGGCGCGGCAGTGCTGATCAAGTTCTTCCCCAACGGCAAGGGCGCGGGCGCAGGTCCTGTCGGTTACCTCGTGGCCGAGCGCGTGTTGGTCTATGACGGCAATCGCGACCTGGTCCGCGATGCCGATGGCCAGCCTCTGACCGTCACGCGCAATCCCTTGCCCGAAGTGCTGCGCGGCGATCCAAGCCGCACCGAGGCGTTGATCGACGCCAGTCGCCACCAATGGACCTACCGGGCGGGCGTGATCAGCTTTGCCGCCGGTGACGCGCCCGGCGAGGAACAGCAGGCCAAGGTCATGGATGCCTTCGAGCAGCTGGCCTTTGCCGGGCTGGATGGCGAGCAATACGACATGCTCTGGGTCCGCCACAGCCACGAAGATCGCATTGAATTGCATTTCTGCACGCCACGAATGGAGCTGACCACAGGCAAGAGCCTCAACATCGCGCCTCCAGGTTATCAGACAGCCTACGACAGCCTGCGTGACCTGATGAACAAGACGCACGGCTGGGCCGATCCGATGGAGCTAGAGCGGGCGCAAGAAGTGCAGGCGGCCCTGGAGACCCCGACACGCGCGCAAGGCCGCGATGATCTGCACCGCTGGATCCTCGACCAGATCAGCATCGGTGCCATCACCGACCGCGCCAGCATGATCGATACCTTGACGGATGTTGGTTATGACATCCCCCGCGCCAGCAAGAATTACATCACCGCCAAAGACCCAGAGACCGGCGAACGCTGGCGATTGAAAGGAGAAATATTCCGTGACGAATGGCAAGCCGGCGCGGCTGAGCGAGAAATTGAACGCGGATCTGAACGAGATCCGCAAGGAACACGCCGCCTTGATGGAATCTCAATTGCAGAGCTTCAGGAACGATATTCAGAAGTGTGTGACACACGCGCGGAATACAATCGAAGCCGATACCCGCATGTTTCTGGATTGGAGCGAGACGACCTGGCAGAATCACATCGACACGATCAAACGACTGCTACGGATTTCACCCTGGGCGACGGCAACAGCCTGTCTGGTGCTGATCTCAGTGACGTTAGGGCTGACCTTTCTGTGGAGTTGGAAACTTTCGACGATGGCGACAACGACGCAGTTAGAGAGCTTGGGCATTCAGACCGTGCTGTACGAGCAAGCGACCTATTTGATCCTGCCGCCAGAAACATCAAGCATGCGCACCTGTTCGGTGGCGAGCAGGTTGGTTTCCTGCGTCAGAGTGGAGCCGAACTAGATGGATCAGCCTCTGACAGCCTTGGAGAGAGATTTGCTCGCGTGCGTCGAACGGTTGGTGACGGCTTGCGAGACCTCCGCCAAGGAATTGCGCAGTTTGGAAAAACGCTCGACGACCGGGATCGAAGCCAGACTGGATGGCTTAGTGCAGTGCGTGGAGCTGCTCATGAAATCGCATCTCGTGTCAGTCAGCACATTGGCCGACTTACTGACAGAAGAGCAGAGCTACACGACGCTAGAAGAGAACTTGCAGACCAGTTTGAGACTAGCGAGAGCCGCCGAAAATCAGCTGAACAAGAGCTGAGTGAGCAGAACCTTGAGCAAGACCGTGAATACGGCTTCCACCTATAATCTGAAGGAAAAACAATGCTGTTTCCACACCAACGCTTCACCATGAGTTTTCGCCAGGCACTCGACTTCGGGATCGACTATCGCGACTTCGAGAAAGTGCGTTGCTTGCCGCAGGGCGTCCCGTTGATCGCCATTGCAGGTGTTTGGGGCGAATACAGCGACATCCGTTGTCTGTTCCTGGATGCCGAAGGCAACGGCTACATGCGCTACATCCAGAAGTGGGGCGACAAAGGATTTTTAATTAGGGAGTTGGATGTGGATGCGAAGGCGATCGAGGTGGGACAGGTAGTGAATACCAACACTTGACCGTTTCAAACCTTACCGTTTGTATAGCTCATGATCCAACCTCGCCTGGTCGAACTCTATGCACCTTGTGCGAAGCATGTAAGGCAACTACGAAGGAAGTTGTCACGCTGACTGCCACCAAATCATTGTTCTCGTGTGGCGAAAAAGAAAGAGGTTCACCTGCATATGTAGGTGAACCTCTCTTCAATAGGCGGGGGGTCCGTCACTGCTTTCGCGGCGCTGCCGACCTAATCCCCGGCCTTTCAACTCTGGACATAGCGTGACATCCACCGATATTCAAGGGGATATTCATTTGGTGACTTTATGGACGTAGTAGACTTCATCTCCGCCGAACGGCTTAAAACGTATGAAAATCATACCGATAGGCAGAAAAAGGCGATTGCACTGCACAATCACACCCTTCAGCTTGGTTCATCACTAATGTCAATGATTGCGCTGTTAGAGCTTTCCTTGCGCAACAGTACAAACCAACGCTTGATCGATGATTTTGGGGATGATGAGTGGCTGCTGCCGGGTCACACGACTTTGCCCCTAAAACCTTTTGAACGAAATGCTATCAGCAGCGCCATTAACCACGCGCAAAAAGCAGCCTATGCCAAATTGAGTTATAGGGAGAAATCCTACCTCGACGCTTTCGCATTCCCCGGAGGCGTACCTTCAGGCACAAGCCACAAATCTGCCGTAAAAAAACGCCAAGCATTGTTCGTCGTATCGCACGGGCAAATAATTTCACAAACAACGTTCTCATTTTGGAAACGACTCTATTCCAGCGATTACGATGATGAACTTTGGAAACCTTCAATAAAGAAAGTTTTTCCCAATAAAGCTTTGAAAAGAAGTGATATTTCGAGATCACTTGAAGTGATATATGCGGTTCGAAACCGAGTTGCTCATCATGAGCCTGTGTATGGGCAGCGCCTGACGGAAGCCATACAAGCGCTTGAGTTCATACGAAACTCATTGGGCGCTCGAAAAAGCGAAGACGATACTAGTTTTAAGAGGTTTTCCAGAGTTCACTATCTTAGGCTGCGGATGGACTACGAAAGCTTCGTAGAAGCTTGGCACACGCTGACATGATCATGTCGTTGCGTTTCGGTAATCCTGTTCCAAAATCCGCATTTCGCACAGCAAAGATTCCTTAACACAATAAACCCTACATGCCCTCGCCTGTCCGGAAGTGGCCATTGGGCCGTTTAACGCGAACGATAATTTTTTCCCGCATCTTACTAGTTCGGGCCTGGCGATGCGACCAGTCGTTCTCGGACCACAAGCCCGATAATATGCTCAGTCTCGGTGAGTTGTGCTTATCCCGGATAATCTGAGCCATAAACGCCGATGATCTCGTGCCCAAGCTCGGACGATCTTAAGCCTTTGCATCAATCGCATTAAATTCCTTCAAACCAATCTGGGTGAATTTGAACCCTCTCGATCATCTTAGTTGCTACACCCAGCCGATTTTCCTTCAACAACTCACAGAGCCGATCACCGTCGATCAGATCAATCGCAATCGCGCCGTCGCGTGTCGCTTCATCCGAAGCTTGGCTAGTGAAATGCCCTGTGGTGATAAAAAGCCCTTTATCTGCGCGGCCCTGCAGGGCTCCCCGAAAGTCTCGGATTTCCTTGGAGCCAACGCTGCCCTTCCAGCGCTTACACTGAAAGTAGACCTGGAACGACACGAGGTTCACGCGTAGCACGCCGACACCGTCGATCCCGCCGTCGCCCGACTTGCCGCGCACTTCGACTTTCGTGAAACCCGCCTCACGCAAGAGTCGCTGCGCGAGGCGCTCGAACCCGTCTGGGGTCATCTTGCCTAACACAGCCAGCAGTGCCGATTTCCAGTCTTCCTCATCAGTCGGGCCATCGTCAGCCATGACCTCGATCTCTTCGCCTCTGTCCGAATCAGCCTTCTTGGCGGCCAGACGCTTCAGGCGCGCGCGCTCACGCTCTTCCTGCGTCACCTGATCATAGATCGCTTGTGTCGCGCTAAGGTCCGAGATCGCGGACCCTGTCTCCGTCAAAGCCCAGACCCCGCGTTTGGAGTTGTTCAGTGCATCTCCGCGCTTCAGATAGGTTCGCGCCCAGGCCAAGTAGTAGTTCACCCGCGTCCGATTCTCATCGCGCGGCATGGTGAAAGCCTGTTCGGCCTCTGTCACGCCTTCCAGCTCGATCACCTTCTCATCGAGCTCCTGGATCGTCGCAGACCCGCCGAGGTCTTTCAGCGCCTCGACCGTGACAAGCATCATTCCGGGAAGGTCTGGGAGCGTCTCTGCGTCAATTTCAAATCGTCTCATCAAAATCCCTCATTCAAAACCGCGACACACCTGGGATCGATGAAAACAACAGGACGGCGTCCATACTATCGCCCCAGAAGAACTCCCCGCCCAGACTTTCCAGCTTGCCGGATTTATCCTTGAACAACTGCTCAGCCGCTTCAGCCGCTTTCCGATCAGCAAACGGGGCCTGAAGTTCGATCCGCCACCGCCCCTTCGCAGCGGGTGGAATTCCCGCGTTTAACTGGTCAGACCGCGACGCCGGATCGTTCGAGACGCCTATCTTCAGTGCGACCGACTTACTGCCAAAAGAATGGGCGCGCCCCAACAGCGCAGCACCGTCGCCATCGAATTTCGCGAGGTAAAGGAACGTCTCGCCATCTGTGTAGGTGGAGGTACGCTGGCCACTCGACCCCGGAAACGCCCTTGACGGAAAGAACTCTTCCTTGAACGGGGTGTCGGTCAGACCGCTGTGCCCGACGGGCTCTTCGCCGAATACATTGACCTCGGTCACCTTGATCTTCAGCGCTGTGTCGATCTCTGCAGGCGTCAGCGCGCGCCCCCAGACGCCGATGCCTTGGCCCGCGTCCTTGTCGTAAGTGTCGGGCGCGATGCGTTCGATCGACATCTTGTCGAGCGCACGCCATGCGCGACGCACGGGAAGGCCATAGGTCCACTTTTCGCCGTTGCCTCTTTCTCGTTTGGCCTCAAGCGAAGCTTTAGACGCCTTTTCGTGATCGCGTATTGGGCGTGCCTCGATCTCGACAAACCCGAGGATATGCGACCGCATGGATTTCTTGGTGTTGCCCGAAGCCGCGCCGTAGATCATCATCAGATCGCCGTCGTTGAGTTCACGCAGGGCGCGTGCCTGACCGCTCTCTCTTGTCCAGCCGACATAGCCGTCCAGTTCCGGATCGAAGCCGTAAAAGGCGCGTATCCACATGTTGCGCCCGTCGGGCAGGCCGGAACTCATGTCACACCACACTTTCCAGAAGGGCGATTTCGTCGGGGGTGAGGTCGAAGAGGTCGTAGACGATGCCGTCGATCTTCGCCTCGGCTTGCGCGATTTTGGCGGTGAGGCGGGCGATTTCGGCGCGGTCGCGGGTGATCCAGTCTTCCCAGTCGGAGCGTTCGGAAAGCGGGATATCGGCCTTGAAGGCTTTCTTCACCTCGGCGCGGAAGGCGGCGAAGTCTGGCAGCGTCCACCATTCTTTAAGCTTGGTGTTGAGCTTTGGCTCGCGCTCCGGCGGGCAGAGGTCGGGGATGCGGCGGGTGAGAGCGATTTGGAGGTTGAAGCGCGTGGACGCAAGGCTTGCGGCACGCTGCGCCAACTGGACCAGTTCGGCGTGTTTTGGCTTTGGGATGGTGGGGATCGGAATTTGGTCCAAGTACTGCTTTTTGGTTCTGTAGAAACCGCCCTGAGCCAATGGGGTCAGGGCAGTGAAATAGAACCATGAAACGCGTGAGTTGAGTAGCGCAACCAGAGCCTCATCATCAGTCACGATTGCGGAGCCAGTGGTCTCAAGATACGCCCCTGAACGGTCAAAATGAAACGAACCAGTCCTTGCGATATCGCGGTACGCTATCTTCGGCTTCGTGAAACGTTCGTGGTAATCCACAGCGTCTTGAATCTCGAACCACTTGTAAGTTCCCGCCTTGCGCCCGGGCCATTTTTCATTTGGTTTCGAGGGCTTCCAGTCTTTCGGCTTTGGTTCAAGCGAGACTCTTCGTTTTTCAAGGTGCGCGCGAATTGCAGGATATTCATTCAAGTCGGTGCCACGACGTGTAAAGATCAACCAAAGTCCGCGCGGTTCACCACGCCAACGATGCAGGTCTTTCCCCTCCATGAATGGCTTTAAAACTTCTACAGACCTAGGATCTTCCGCGCACAGCCGTTCTTTGGTTGGCGTGTCCACTACAAAAGCCGCGTTTAGACCTGTTTTGATTCCATAGATTGGAGAACCATAGACTTCTTTCAGCGTCTTGCGCCCTGACCTAATCTTATCGCGCAGCGCTCTCATCGTGGGGTTCTCCAACTCCCAGGAACCAGCGCCAAGTGCCGTTTGCGGATATGGACCTTGAGCAGCCTCCCAACTGGCCAAGAAGTTTGTTTCAGGGAGCTCGTCCACTCTCCAAAACCGCAAATCGTGGTCCTTGGGTGCGGTGCCATGCTTCAGCACCAAGATCGCTGGATAGGTTGTCACGCCCTCGAAAACTTGAAGATCGCCAAAATCGACGACGCCTTCAATCGTTGAATCCTTCAACAGGTACTCACGCAATGGCTTGCCCGAGTTGGTTTTGAAGAAAGTGTTCGACGAGATGTAGCCCAACCGGCCACCTGGCTTCAGCAGGCGGAGACCGCGCTCGTAAAAATAGCAAAACAGGTCGGCCACACCGTGGTAGCTCTCAAAGCGCCTTTGTAGATATGGCTTAAGGCTGGAGATAAGTTCTTGGCGCACATAAGGCGGGTTGCCCAGCACCACGTCGAAGCCGCCCTCGGCAAAGACTTCGGGGAACGCCGTTTCCCAGGTGAAGGCGTGATCCAGATAGGCGAAGTTGCTGTCCTCGATCAGGCTGTCGCCCACGCGGATGCTGCCCGAAAGGCTGTCCAGCACCTTGCCGCGCCGCGCGGTCTTGATCCAAAGCGACAGCTTGGTGATCTCGACGCTTTCTGCGTTCACATCCACGCCGAATAAGTTGTTCGACAGGATTTCACTGTCCGGATCGAGAAGGTCCTGGATGTGCTGATCCTTGCCTTGCAGCTCAGCGATCTTGTCGTTCACGCGGGACAGTTCGGCCTTTAGGAAGTCGAAGGCCATGATGAGGAACACGCCCGACCCACAAGCTGGATCAACAATGCGCAACGTCTTGATCCGGTCACGGTACGCTTGCCAGGCTTCCAGCTCGGCCGATTTCCTGCGCCACGGGATGGTGGCATAGTCGGATACATCCGCGCCTTTCCTGGCGTGATCGCGCAGGATGGTTTCAAAGGCTTCTTTGAGGTGCGCGCCAAGAGTTTCGACCACGATGAACCGCGCGATGTAGTCGGGTGTGTAGACCACCCCGTCGCGCTTGCGCCGCCCACTGGTGCCGCTGGTCTTTTCCGGCTCTTCCTCTTCGCCCCGCGCGATGGCTTGCAGGCGTTCCACATCGGCGATGGATTGTTCGAAGATGTGGCCGAGGACGGTGACAGAGACTTCGGAGGCGAAGTCATACTCGCCCAGCGTCTTGAACCCTTCGCAGATGGCGTCCGGCATGGTGAGGCCGTCGATAAGATCATCCGTTCGGAACAGCCCGCCATTGTAGCGGGGGATTTTCAGATCTTCGCTGCCCGAGTCGATGGCCCGGAACAAGCCTTTGAAGTTTTCCCAGACAGGGCGCGGGTTATAGGGATCGCGCGCAGTGAAGGCGTTGGCGAGCGTGTTGTCTGGTAGGAGGCCGGTGTCTTCGGCAAAGGCGATGAACAGCACGCGGTCGAGGATCTTCTGCGCAAGGGCAATCGCGTCGAGCGCGTCGATGGATGTATCGGCCTCTTGCACCGCGTGGAGCAGTTTCAGGCGCAAGTCTTTGTAGTCCTGGTAGAGCTTGTCCGTGATGTCCTTGTCTTCGCGGCGGCTTTCCTTGAGCAGGTCAAGCGTTCGACCAGAGAGCAGGTTTTCCGCCGAGAGTAGGAGCATGAAGCGGGCGTACTCATCCGGGTCGGTCAGCTTGTCGAGGCGGAAAACCTCATACGCCGAGGTGCCTTCCCCAAACCCGTAGAGGCGCAGTTCGATGTAGTTGGACACCAGAACCCATTTTACGCCGCGGGCGTTCATGGCGTATTCCCATGCCTGTTGAACGGGACTTTTGTTCCGTCCAGGCATGATCGCGTCGAGGTCGCGGGTATCCGCACCCTTCAGCTCAAACGGTGCAAGGATTTCAAGCTTGGGGCCACCGAAGCGCCCGAGGGCCAGATCGACACTGCCTCTCAGGATCGTCTGTTCGGTTGAAACGGTATAATCTGCACCACCAGCTGGGCCATGGTACCCTAGAACATCCTCAACAATCTTTGAGGTGAACTGCCCATGCAGAGCGACTTCCTTTAGCGAGTAGATTCGACTGTCATGGATCATACTGGCCCAAGCAGACAGGGTATCGTAATGATCGTCAGGGATCGTTGCAGGCTTAAGGTGTCGCTTAATAGTTTTTTTATTGAAGAGATTCATTTGTTTTATGATCTATTAGAGCCGTATTCAATTTCGCGGCGATACAGCCAATCAATAAGAGCGACGGGACACGCGATCACAGTTAAGAGTAACATTGTCAGCATCGACGATGCGGCGATCAAATGTTGAATTTCAATTATCAACGAATTCCCGATACCTGGAAAAGTGAATAAGTTGTGCCAGACAAAAACCACTAAAAAGCAAAGTGTAGCCGTTGCTGTGCCATTAAACAGAGCTCTACCAAATGGCTCGAGGATTCTACGGTGAGCTCCTTCAAGTGCCGCAATTCTAGCGCGTTGCCATTGAACGGTTGGTTGTTCCAAAATTCACTCCTTAAGTAGTTCAATCCAAGTATGAACGTCATCCATGATCACTTCCTTCCCCTCTAGGAAAGAACGATACCAGCGTGCTGCAATGGCCCCGCGCTTTTCGCTTTTTAGCGATATCTCACTATCAGATAGATACTTATCCAGCGCGACTTCGAACTCTTCAAGGGCGAACAAGTCGTGTTTCAGTCTTACCGCATCGACGCCCAAGAGAACCCAATTTAGGTCAACGGAAAATTTGCGGTGCAGTTCCACAAGCCGCTCGACGGGAATTGAGCGTTTCCCGAGTTCGTAGCTCTGATAAGCGCGAAGCGAAATCCCGAGCGCATCCGCCATTTTCTTTTGTGACATGCCAAGCTCATTGCGCGCGATTGCTAAGCGCGCACCAAGAGAGCTCAGGTAGTCGTAGGGCCGATCCGCCATACTGGCATCGTTCCTCTTGCAGATGCGCACAATTGAATGCTATACGCACAATTGAGCGTAATATGTTGTGTTTCGTAGTCGGATCACTGCGCCAAAGTGAGTATGGCTTGATTCGTGCTACCTTATGAAAAGGAAGAGCTTTTGACACGAGAAAAACTACTTTCACCGAAGGAACTTGGAGAGATCGTGGGCCTCAGTACAGCGCAAGTTCGAGCGTTGATGAACGACGGGCGGCTCGAGTTTGTTGAGATATCTTCGAAAACCAAGATGCTTACTTTAAGTGGTTGGGAGCGATTCCAAAGGGAAGCCACAAAGATCAAACATACGGCAGTCAAACAATCGAGTTTGCCAATTGGCGAACCTCCGCACTCAAACCTTTGATGCGAAAGATCACTCAATGAGCACGTCTCGTGCGTCGATAACGCAGACCGAACTTACACGATACCTCAAGGCGTACCGGGATGCGGGCATCCCTGTCGTGCGGTCCGAGATCAGCCGTGACGGCAAGGTCGTGATTTACAGCACCGAGAAGCAGATCAACGAGGTCAATAACCCGTGGGATCGCCCGTGAAACGCCGCAAGCAGTTTCCAGGCGCGACAGCCTATTTCGACCGGCACGGGAAGCGGCGGTGGCGGTTTCGTAAGGGTGGGTTTTCGGCTGAGCTTGGGAGCGACTATGGATCGGACGAATTTGTCCGGCGGTATGAAGATGCAGTGAACGGCCACAAGACGCGTGGGCTGATCGGGGGGGACCGGACAAAGCCATACAGTGTTAGCCAACTTGTCGCGCTCTGGTATCGCTCGCCCGAGTTCCTCGATCTCGCGTCTAGCACGCAGAAGGTGTATCGCGGAATCGTCGAGAAATTCCGGGAGAAGCATGGCGACAAGCCGGTGAGGCTGATGCAGCGGCGGCATGTGCAGACCATCCTGGCCGAGAAGGCCGAGACCCCGACAGCAGCGAACAACCTGCGCAAGCGGCTGATCCAGTTAATGGATTTCGCAATCACGCTCGACTGGCGCGGCGACAACCCGGCCCGCGCAACAAAGCCGTTCCGCGTGGGCGGTGATGGCTTCCATACTTGGGATGAGGACGAACTGGCGCAGTTCTTTAAGACCCACAAGCCCGGAACTCTGGCGCATACGGCGGTGACACTGATGCTCTACACCGGCGCGGCGCGGGTCGATGCGGTGAAGCTGGGGCCGAAGAATGTCCGCAACGGCAAGATTGAGTACCGTCGTCAGAAGACGCAGCGGTCTGGTGGGGTGCTGGTTTCCGTGCCAATCCACCCGGATTTGGCCGAGGTGTTGGACAAGCTGCCCGAGGATCGCCCCTTCCTGGCAACCAGCAAAGGCACGATGCGCTCTGCCGGTGGTCTGGGCAATCTCATGCAGCGTTGGACCGAAGAGGCCAAACTGCCCCAGTGTTCCGCCCATGGGCTGCGCAAGGCTTGCGCGCGCCGTTTGGCCGAAGCTGGAGCCACAGCGCACGAGATCGGCGCGGTCACGGGACACAAAACGCTGGCCCTCGTGCAGCGCTACACAGAGGCCGCAGGCCGCGAAGGCATGGCCGATTCCGCGATTGAGAAACTGATCGCCCGCCCCAACGGCGAGCGTAACTTGGCGAACCTTCCCAAGAGGTTCGTCAATCCCGACACCAAACCCAAGCGAGGAAAGGAAAATTTATGAAAAGTGGTGAGCCGTGCAGGATTCGAACCTGCGACCCACTGATTAAAAGTCAGTTGCTCTACCAACTGAGCTAACGGCCCACTCTTTTTTGGTGGATCTCTACGATCCGTGGCGCTCTTTACGGCAATTCCCTGATCAGGTTCAAGCCCTTAATTTACGCCTCGTTTCGCCAACACATCTTGTGTTTCCGGCGACCCGATAGGCGGCCTAATTAGGCAGGTGTCGCAGGGGGGTCAACCCCTTTTTTCACGATTCTGCGCAACAGGGTGGATTCATGTTCGGACCGGGGTTATATCGCCGCCATGCAACAGAGACTCGAAACCGGTTTGCCCTTCATGAAGATGCACGGGCTGGGAAATGACTTTGTCATCGTGGATGCGCGCGGGCGCGATTCCCGGATAACCCCGGCTCTTGCAAAGGGAATCGGCCATCGACAGTTTGGCGTGGGTTTCGACCAACTGGCCGTGATTGAAAACGGACAGGCAGACGCGCATCTGGTCTTCTACAATTCCGACGGATCGACCTCGGCCGCCTGTGGCAATGCCACACGCTGCATCGCGCGGTTTCTGATGGATGAGACCGGGAAGTCCGACCTGGTGCTGACAACCGAACGGGGCACCCTTTTTGCAAAAGACATCGGCGATGGTCTGACCTCGGTGAACATGGGACATCCTCAACTGGAGTGGCAGGACATCCCACTGGCAGAAGAGATGGACACGCTGGAATTGCCAATCGAGGGCGCGCCGACAGCGACCGGGATGGGCAATCCGCATTGCACCTTTTTCGTCGAGGATGCCGAGGCCATTCCCCTGACCGAGTTCGGCGCGCGTTACGAGCATCACCCCCTGTACCCTGAGCGCACTAATGTTCAGGTCGCACAGGTGATTGGCCCGGACAATATCCGTATGCGCGTCTGGGAGCGAGGTGTGGGGGTCACATTGGCGTCTGGCTCATCCTCCTGCGCGACGGCGGTTGCAGCCGCACGACGCGGTCTAACGGGGCGCAAAGTTCAGATCGAACTGGACGGCGGCACGATCTGGATCGACTGGCGCGAGGATGGAGTCTGGATGACCGGCCCGACAGCCCACGTCTTCTCGGGCACCCTCACCCCTGAATTCTTGAGGTCTTTGGGATGAACCCGCCCAAGTTCACCACTTTAGGCTGCCGCCTGAACGCCTATGAAACCGAGGCGATGAAAGAGCTGTCACAGCAAGCAGGTCTGACGGATGCTGTTGTGGTGAACACATGCGCGGTAACGGCTGAGGCGGTCCGCAAAGCCCGGCAGGAGATCCGCAAGCTGCGGCGCGAAAACCCCAACGCCCGTCTGATCGTCACCGGCTGCGCGGCGCAGACAGAGCCGGAAACCTTCTCTGCCATGGCGGAAGTCGACGCGGTCATCGGCAACACCGAGAAGATGCAGCCAGACACCTGGAATGGCTTGGCCGCCGATTTCATCGGCGAGACCGAGGTGGTTCAGGTCGACGACATCATGTCTGTGACTGAAACGGCGGGCCATCTGATCGATGGGTTCGGCACCCGCTCGCGTGTGTATGTGCAGGTGCAGAACGGCTGCGATCATCGCTGTACCTTCTGCATCATCCCTTTCGGCCGCGGCAACTCGCGCAGCGTGCCTGCAGGCGTTGTGGTGGACCAGATCAAACGCTTGGTGGACAAGGGCTATAACGAGGTGGTTTTGACCGGTGTCGACCTCACCTCGTGGGGCGCGGACTTACCTGCGCAGCCCAAGCTGGGCGATCTTGTGATGCGCATCCTCAAACTGGTGCCCGACCTGCCGCGCCTGCGGATCAGTTCAATCGACTCGATTGAGGTCGACGAGAACCTGATGCAGGCCATCGCAACCGAGCCGCGCCTGATGCCACACCTGCACCTCTCGCTTCAGCACGGGGACGACCTGATCCTGAAACGGATGAAACGCCGCCACCTGCGCGACGATGCAATCCGATTTACCGAAGACGCCCGAAAGCTGCGCCCTGACATGACATTTGGTGCCGATATTATCGCGGGGTTTCCGACGGAATCCGAAGAGCATTTCGAAAACTCGCTCAGGCTGGTCAAAGACTGCAACCTCACCTGGCTGCACGTCTTCCCATACTCCAAGCGTGACGGCACGCCTGCCGCACGAATCCCGCAGCAGGTTAATGGCGCAGTGATCAAAAACCGCGCCGCCCGTCTGCGCGCGGCCGGGGATGCTCAGGTCTCAAAGCACCTGTCGGAACAGATCGGCAAAACCCATCACATCCTAATGGAAAACCCCCATATGGGCCGGACCGAGCAATTCACCGAAGTGTCCTTCGCTGCGCCTCAGCCCGAAGGTCAGATCGTTACGGCTGCAATCACCGGACAGACTTCAAACCAACTCACTGTCTGATCCGCCCTTCATCTGGCCCAAAATACCTCGGGGTTGAATTGGCCAAAGGCCAAGAAGGGGCTGGCCCCTTGAAAGCGACATCGCAAAGAAAAACCCCCGCAACCGGGTGGCGCGGGGGTTTCGATTTCAAAATCCGAAAAAGGATCAATCCTCGGGGCGGAGCTTGCCTTTGTGCGGCGCCCACAGGCGCTTGTTCACCAGATACAGCAGGACTGACAGAACAGACAGGAAGATCACGCCAACAAAACCGGCGTTCTTGCGATCCATCAGCTTGGGCTCAGCCGCCCACATCAGGAAGGCAGCGACGTCTTCCGACATATGTTCGACGGTGTTCGAGTGACCATCGGCAAACTCAACCTGTTCGTCCGCCAGTGGCGGGCCCATCGAAATCCAACCGCCGGGGAAGGCGGTGTTTTCGTACAGGATGGTGCCTGCCTCTTCCTTTTCCTTGCCAGTATAGCCGTCCAGCAGCGAGGCGATGTATTCCGCGCCACCCATGCCTTTGAACAGCTGGTTGATGCCCAACCCGTAAGGGCCGTGGAAGCCCGCACGCGCCTTGGCCATCAGGCTCAGGTCCGGTGCGCCGACGGCGGTATTGGCCGGGAAGTGGTCGGTCGGGATCGCCGGGCGGAAATCGTCCAACTCAGGGTCGAAAACCTCAAAATTGTCCGCCGCATAGGTGATGACCTGCTCTTCGTTGTAACCCAGCGCTTCCAGATCGCGCAGAGGAACATATTGCAGGCCGTGGCAGGCTGCGCAAACCTCGGTATAGATTTGCAGACCGCGTTGCAGCTGGTTTTGATCCCAGGTGCCAAACGGACCTTCGAACGAAAAGGCGAAGTCTTCGATATGCTGATCGCCGCCACCTGCCGCAAAAGATGCAGCAGGGGTCAGGGCCAGAGCAAACGCAGCGCCGATTGCAAGTTTCTTGAACATGGTATCCGGTCCCTCTTCTTACTCGGCCGGCGTGGCTTCGGCGTCAGCCTTGCCATAATGCGCGTTGAAGTCTTCTTCGATGGTCTCGGGCTGCGGCAGTGGCTTCTCGATCACACCGAGAATCGGCAGGATCACCAGGAAGTAAGCAAACCAGTAAGCCGACGCGATCAGCGAGAAGGTCGCATAGGGCTCTTCCGCGGGCATCGCACCCAGCCACATCAGCGCAAAGAAGTCGATGATCAGCAGGTAGAACCACCATTTGAACATCGGACGGTATTTACCCGAACGCACGCTCGATGTGTCCAGCCAGGGCGCCAGCGCCATAGCCAGGATCGCACCAAACATCGCAATCACACCGAAGAACTTGGCGTCGATGATGCCACCGGTGATGAAGCTTGCGAATTGCACAACCCAAACCTCGCCGGTGAAGGCGCGCAGGATCGCGTAGAACGGCAGGAAGTACCATTCCGGAACGATATGTGCAGGTGTGACCAGCGGGTTGGCTTCGATGTAGTTGTCCGGGTGGCCCAGGTAGTTCGGCATAAAGCCGACGATTGCCCAGAACACGACCAGGATCACGGCCAGCGCAAACAGGTCCTTGATCACGAAATACGGCCAGAATGGCAGGGTATCTTTCTCAGCCTCGGCTTTCGACCCCCGGCGTACTTCAACACCTGTCGGGTTGTTGTTGCCAGTGGTGTGGAAGGCCCAGATGTGCACGATAACCAGCGCCGCGATGATAAACGGCAGCAGGTAATGCAGCGAGAAGAAGCGGTTCAGCGTAGCGTTGTCCACAGCGGGTCCGCCCAACAGCCAAGTCTGGATCGCTTCACCCACAAACGGGATCGCACCAAACAGGCCGGTGATCACGGTCGCGCCCCAGAAAGACATCTGTCCCCAAGGCAGAACGTAGCCCATGAACGCGGTGCCCATCATCATCAGGTAGATGAGCATACCGATGATCCACGTGATTTCACGCGGGGCTTTGTACGAGCCGTAATACAGGCCGCGGAACATGTGAATGTAGACCGCAACGAAGAACAGCGAAGCGCCGTTCATGTGCAGATAACGGATGAAGTAACCGCCATTCACGTTGCGCATGATGTGCTCGACGCTGGCAAAGGCCAGATCGACATGCGGGGTGTAGTGCATCACCAGGATGATGCCGGTAACGATTTGCAGCGCCAGGCAGAACGCCAGAACGATGCCCCAGATCCACCACCAGTTCAGGTTCTTGGGGGTCGGGATCATCAGGGTGTCATAAAGCAGCCCAACAATGGGCAAGCGGCTGTGCAGCCACTTTTCGCCGTTTGACTTCGGCTCGTAGTGATCGTGGGGAATTCCGGACATAAACTGGGGCTCCCTTAGCCGAGTTTGATGGTTGTTGCGTCGACCCACTCAACGGGCGGGATCGGCAGGTTTTCAGGCGCGGGACCTTTGCGGATCCGGCCGGCAAGGTCATAGTGCGAGCCGTGGCACGGGCAGAACCAGCCACCAAAGTCGCCCGCATCACCCAGAGGCACACAGCCCAGGTGCGTGCAAACGCCCATTTGAACGATCCATGCGCCCTCTGCTTCGCCTTCGGGCGACGGCATGACGCGGTTGGCGTCCGTTGCAGGTGCATCTGCGTTCAGGTTGAAGTTGCGGGCCAGCGGATCAGGCAAGTTGCCAACGGCTTCTTCGTCCTGTTGCTGGGCTTCGGCAATCTCGGCACCGGTGCGGTGACGGATAAACACGGGTTTACCCAGCCATTTAACTGTCAGCTGTGTGCCCGGCTCAACCCCGCTTACATCCGTGCGGATCGACGAAAGCGCCTGCACGTCTGCTGACGGGTTCATTTGGTTGATCAGGGGCCATACGGCTGCACCCGTTGCAACGACACCTGCGCCGCCAGCGACGTAATACAGGAAATCTCTGCGGGTGCCTTCGTGGTCTTCTGCGTGGGACACGAGGTTATCTCCGATTGTCTGGCGCCCGCGGACGGGCAAAAAGCTCGCGCACCGCGTGAAAGCGGCGTCTTAAACGCGCTTACTATCGGGGAGAATAGTGTTCGTCCAGCGTTCATAAACGCGCAATACGCCGCATGTGGCGCTTCATTTGGGGAACGTGGCCGTTTTTTTGGTGAATCTCGCGCTCAACTTTGTTCATCAGGTCGAATCAGGGTGCTTTGATTCGATTGCCTGAAGTCACTCTCGACGGATCTCAACCGGGTCAAACCGTTGATTGGGTGGACCGCTGATTGGCGCATCAGATGCCCACAATAATTGTGATGGTTGCAGGATTGTTGTCGGTAAAATCATATTCCCGAAATAGATGATTTAAATTGTAAATTGTGCACTCTTCTACCGTTGCACTTTTTGCGCGAATGCAGGACAGCGGGCAAAACGCGCGAACTCCTGTCAGGAGACCCCCTATGTCAAAAACCCTGTTGACCACAGCTGTACTTACATTGGCCCTGTCCACTCAGACCCTTGCCGCTGGTGATCCCGAAAAGGGAAAGGCGATGTATAACCGCTGCTCGTCATGCCACGCGATCATCAAAGACGGAGAAGTTCTGGTCAAAGGCGGAATCACCGGGCCGAATCTCTACGGCGTCATCGGGCGAGTCGCCGGATCCGAGAATGACTACCGTTTTGGCAGCGAACGCCTGCCCATCGGCATGTTCACCGACGACATGATCCGCGCCGGTGAAGAAGGTCTGGTCTGGACCGAAGACAACATCGCCGCCTATTCCAAAGACCCCATCGGGTTCATCAAGGATTATCTCGACGATGACACCGCCCGCCCGAACATGAGCGTCAAGCTCAAGAAAGGTGCGGAAGATATCGCCGCGTATCTGGCCACGTTCAGCCAGTAACGCAGATGCGGCTGAGAATGCCTTAGCCCTGAGGGCGGGTGGCCACCATACTGGGTCGCTCGCCAAAATCCGCAAACCACTTGGCAAGCGCGTCATTGCCCTTGCGCCAACCCCGCGCATCATGGCGCAAATCCAGATAGCCCAGCGCACAGCCAACGGCGACCTGCCCCATATCCAACGGGCCCGACAAATGCGCCATCCAACGTTGGTTCAGCACGGCACAGGCCCGTTCAATCTTGACCCATTGCGACTCGATCCAAGCGTCCCATTTCTTGTCGTCGGGACGCAGGCGGTCTTCGTAGGTCATCAAAAGGGCTGCATCCAGAATGCCGTCAGCAAGCGCCTCAAGCGTCAGAACATCCCAGCGACCTGCGCCTTCGGGGTACAGCTTCCCTCCGGCACGGGCGTCCAGAAACGCACAAATCACCCGGCTGTCGAACAAGGTAGGTCCATCCGGACGCTCAAGCGCCGGAACTTTTGTCAACGGTGCCTTGCTGATCAAAGGCTCAGCCGGTGAGATCGGCGTTCCAGCCACGGTCTCCAGCTCGACATCGTCAAGCTGATCTGTTTCATGCAGCAAAACCATGACTTTGCGCACATAGGGCGAGGTCAGACTGTGATAGAGTTTCATCGGCAGGCTCCCTGTTTGCGCCGACCTTACAGGAGGTCCGCAAAAACGAAAGCCCACACTTCGCCGACGGCTAGGCGTTGCGCATCAACTCTTGCAGAACACTCAATTCGGACCCGATCCCTGACGCAATCTGTTCAGACGCCCGTGCACGGACATCATCGGGCTTGTTCTGGCTCAACTTCCACGTGCCCTGAACATCCTCGACCTGCATTCGGCAGGGCACAATCATCCGCATCATTTTGGTCAAAGCCTCTTCTGACATCTTGCCCGTGCCCCATGGCGGCTTGGGCAGCAGGCGTTCTTCATAAAAGGCCGATTGCCGGTTCAACAGCTCCAACAGCTCCTCTTGCGGGCGCAGTTCCAGTTGCCCGGTCAAATGCACGGCCACATAGTTCCAGGTTGGCACCTGATCCTCCACCTCATACCAATCAGGCGAGATATACCCATCCGGTCCCTGCACCGCGATCTTCACCGCTTTCGGCGTGCCCAAGGCGCGCACGATGGGATTTGAGCGAACAAGATGCAGCTCAGCCACCCTGCCGTCATCTGACAGAAGAAACGGCACATGGCTCAACAGCGGGGCACCATCTGTCGACAAGGCCAAAACGCCGAATCCTCGGTCACGTGCGAACGCAATATGGCGCGCGCGGTCCTCGGCGCGAAAGGCTGGGTTCGGGTGCATGGCAGTCCTCCTGCCAAATCTCTTGCAGAGCAGGCCCAAGATATGCAAGGTCCGTCTTGTTCTCAGGGCGGGGCGAAATTCCCCACCGGCGGTATGCGGGCGACGACCCGTAAGCCCGCGAGCGGCCCGTTGGCGACCACGATCCGAAAAACGGCAAACGGTTTTCGGACAAAGTGTGGAATCGCCAAAGGGTGTCAAGCAGATCTGGTGAGATGCCAGAGCCGACGGTTACAGTCCGGATGAAAGAGAACGTGCAAGTAGCGCCGCCCAGCGGTGTGCTTGCCCGTGATCGCCTTGGGTGACGTGTCTGTTACGAAAGGAGATCATGATGACACACACCCGCTACGCTTTTATCAAAGCCAACTGGCATTCCGATATCGTTGACCGCGCGCTTGACGGCTTCCTCGAACTCATCCCCGCCGAGCAGGTCGATGTCTTCGACGTCCCGGGCGCGTTCGAAATGCCCCTATTGGCCCGCGACCTGGCCCAAACCGGCAAATACGCCGCCGTGGCGTGCGCCGCGTTCGTTGTGGACGGTGGCATTTACCGCCACGATTTCGTCGCGCAAGCTGTCGTTGATGGCCTGATGCGCGCCGGACTGGACACGGGTGTACCCGTCCTGTCGGTCTCGCTGACACCGCACCAGTATCAGGAAACCGACCATCACAACGCGATCTACCGCGACCATTTCGTTCAGAAAGGGCGCGAAGCGGCTCAGGCCGCACTGATGATCACCGACACCCGCGCAAAAGTCGCGCAGGCCGCCTGAGCTTCATCTTTTCAAAAATACTCAAATGCGCCGCCCACCGGGCGGCGTTCACGTCCTCAAAGACCAAATCCGCTTGAGGCCGGGGGCCTTGCCCGCTAATCACGACCCGCAAAGGAGCACGCCCCATGTCGATGAACAGCTTTGGACACCTCTTCCGCGTCACCACCTGGGGCGAAAGTCATGGCCCTGCTTTGGGCGCAACGGTCGATGGCTGCCCCCCGGGCGTTGCGATCGACGAGGCGATGATCCAGCACTGGCTGGACAAGCGTAAACCGGGGCAGAACAAGTTCACCACTCAACGCCGCGAGCCCGATCAGGTTAAAATCCTGTCCGGCGTGTTCGAAGGTCAGACGACCGGCACCCCGGTGCAGCTGATGATCGAGAATACCGATCAACGCTCGAAAGACTACGGCGACATCATGGATAAGTTCCGCCCGGGCCACGCCGACATCACCTATTGGCAGAAATACGGCATCCGCGACTATCGCGGGGGCGGGCGCAGCTCAGCCCGGGAAACCGCATCCCGTGTTGCCGCCGGAGGGCTGGCGCGCGAGGCGATCAAACAGATCGCGCCGAATGTACAGATCACCGGCTACATGACGCAAATCGGACCGCATAAGATCGACCGTGCGAATTTCGACTGGTCTCAGATCGAGCAGAATCCATTCTGGACACCCGATGCACAAGCAGCCGAGGACTGGGCCGTGTATCTGGACGATCTGCGCAAATCCGGCAACTCGGTCGGCGCAGTGGTTGAGGTCGTTGCGCGCGGTGTCCCTGCAGGGATCGGAGCACCCGTTTATGCAAAGTTAGACACTGATCTGGCCGCTTCGATGATGTCGATCAACGCCGTCAAAGGAGTTGAGATCGGCGAAGGCATGGCCGCCGCCGAACTGACCGGCGAAGCCAACGCGGATGAGATCTTCATGGGTCAGAACGGCCCGCAATACAGCTCGAACCACGCGGGCGGCATTCTGGGCGGTATCTCAACCGGACAGGACATCGTGGTACGCTTTGCTGTAAAGCCTACGTCGTCGATCCTGACCACACGCAAAACGATCACCAAGTCGGGTGAAGAGACCGAGATCATCACCAAAGGCCGCCACGACCCCTGCGTCGGCATCCGCGCGGTTCCGGTGGGTGAGGCGATGATGGCCTGCGTGATTCTCGACCACTTGCTGCTGCACCGCGGTCAGATCGGAGAGAACCGTGGACGGATCGGCTGATCTGCGCACGCGACTGCGTGCGGTGGTCGCGCATCGCATGGAAACGGATCCAGCCCATGATCTGGCCCATCTGGATCGGGTGTGGACCAATGCTCAGGCCATCGCGGATGATCAAACCGATATGTCCGTTTTGCTGGCCGCAAGTTATCTGCACGATCTGGTAAATCTGGCCAAGGATGATCCAGACCGGCATTTGGCATCTCGCAAATCAGCGGTTGAATCAGAGCCTATTCTGAAGGATTTGGGGTATAATTCGATCCAGATCCGCGCCATCCAGCACGCAATCGAAGCGCATAGCTTCTCGGCCAATATTGCTCCAAAAACGGCCGAGGCACGCATCCTGCGCGATGCAGATCGGCTGGACGCCTTGGGAGCCATCGGTATTGCGCGCAACTTTTCCGTTTCCGGTGCTCTGGGGCGCACTTTGTATGACGCGACGGATCCCTTTGCGCAAAACCGGCCTTTGGACGACCTGCATTTCTCGCTCGACCATTGGAAAGTCAAACTGCTGGGGTTGCCGGGCGACATGCTGACCCAAACCGGTAGGCAGATCGCGGAGCAACGCACCGCGCGTATGATCCGGTTTCTTGAAGAATTCGCCGAGGAAATCGGCAATTCCCTGCCTCAATCCTGGGTGAATGACTAAACCCACCCGTTGATCTTTGCCCGCCAAAGGCGCAGGTTCGCGCCGATGACAAAACCCTTAACATCGCATCGACCTCTGCTGGCAGTGACGCTGAAACTGGGCGCGCTGTTCCTGTTCACGTCGATGTCCGCCTTGGTCAAAGCTTTATCGGATGAATTCCCACCGGGCCAATTGGTGTTCTTTCGGTCCCTGTTTGCGATTCCCGTCATCATCCTCTGGCTCATCGTGCGCGGTGAGTTGTCCAAGGGCTTTGTGGTCAAGAAACCCATGGGCCATTTCTGGCGCGGTGTTCTGGGCACCAGCGCCATGGGCCTTACTTTTACCGGCCTGAGCCTGCTGCCCCTGCCCGAGGTGACGGCAATTGGCTACGCCACACCGATCTTCACCCTGATTCTGGCCGCCGTGATGCTGGGCGAACGCATTCGTCTGATCCGTATCGGCGCGGTGGCTCTTGGTCTGCTGGGGGTCCTGATCATGATTTGGCCACGCCTGGGCACCACCCAGATGGAGGTCGCCGCAACCGTCGGCGCTCTGTGCGTTTTGGGGGCCACCATCGCGCGCGCCTTTGTGCAGATTCATATCCGGCAGCTTGTCAAAGTCGATCACCCGGCTGCGATCGTCTTCTATTTCTCGATGACTGCGACGCTGCTGTCGGCGCTGACCGCGTTCTGGGGATGGTCGATGCCAACGCTGAATCAGGCTCTAATACTGATCATGATGGGCCTCGTCGGCGGGGTTGCGCAGATTTTAGTGACGTCTTCTTATCGCTTTGGTCAGGCTTCGATGCTGGCACCTTATGACTATGCGACCATGCTGTTTGCGATTGTGATCGGCTATGTCTGGTTCGACGAACTGCCAACGCTTGCAATCCTGATTGGGGCCGCTTTGGTCATCGCAGGCAATGTCGTTGTGATCTGGCGCGAACACCAGTTGGGGCTCGAGCGGGGCAAAGCCCGGTCGGTCACAGACCCCAAAGCGTGACTTTACCTTTTGTAATCTTCCCCTAGGTTGGGCCGGACAATCAAAGAGGTTCCCCCATGAGCGACGCGCAGGATCACAAGGAAAAGATGCAAAAGGTGCAGGCCAAGCACCGCAAGAAAGTGTCCGAGGCGTTGGACCCTGGCCGCGGTCTGGTTCTGATCAACACCGGTAAGGGCAAGGGTAAATCCTCGGCTGCCTTTGGCGTCGTCATTCGCGCCCTGGGTTGGGGCCAGAAGGTTGCTGTGGTGCAGTTCATCAAGGGCAAATGGAAAACCGGCGAGCGCCGCTTTTTTGAAGAACGCGATCTGGTGACGTGGCACACAATGGGTGAAGGTTTTACGTGGGACACGCAGGATCGTGAGCGCGACATCGCCGCAGCAAACGCGGCTTTCGACAAGGCGTGCGCACTGATGTCCAGCGGCGAATACGATCTGGTCGTGCTGGACGAGATCAACATTGCCTTGCGGTACGAGTACCTGTCAGCAGATCAGGTCATCGACGGCCTGAACGCGCGTTCGGACAAGACCAGCGTATTTCTGACAGGCCGCGACGCGCCCCAAGCGCTGCGTGATTACGCCGACCTGGTTACTGAGATGACCGAAGAAAAGCACCCGTTCCAAGCGGGGATCAAGGCGCAGCGCGGCGTGGATTTTTGATATGTGACTGACGCGGGCCTTCGGGCCTGCTTCGTTCAGCCAAAACGGCTCAGCGTTGTTTCAACAATCTGTCGAATCGAAGCGCGAGGGGTAAGATCGCCGACCCTCGAACGAGTAGGCTGTTTTACCTCGGGATGGTCGCGGCGCGGCTTTTGGCAGTCGACATAGGCGCAATAATCTCCGTCGCAACACGTGCATCCACACGTGGTCAACGCATCATGGCGCGCCATAATCTCATCTAGTGACTCGCTCATTTCGGCCTCGCTCTGTTTAGACAGATTCGTTTCCGGAGCGGTGGCAAGCTATCACTATGATTATGCTAAGCCCGCAAACCGCCCCGAAACCATGAGCTTGATGGTACAACATCTGGCGTTGCACATAATCTGACTATTTATGTCGGGATTTTCAAGTCGAAAAACACCCCGAGGATCGCTCGGGGTGCAAACACGTCCTTACAGGAAATCAAAGCGCGCGATTCTGTGGGTCCAACGTAACCGACCAGAGTTCGGTATCTGCTCGGTCCATCAGCCGAACCGTCATCTGTTCCGTCGCGCCGTCAATGTCCACCAGACCAAAGAATTGCAGACCTTCGCTGGGCGGCAGGTTCACCCCCTGCCCTTCGGCGGGTGCTTTGACATATTTGACCTCGGGTCCAAATGTGCCGTCCAGAGCGTTTGGTCCAAATGTCCCTGCGTGCAGCGGACCTGAAACAAACTCCCAAAACGGTTCAAAATCCTGGAATTGGGCTTTGTTAGGGTCATAATAGTGCGCGGCGGTGTAATGAACATCAGCCGTGAACCAGACCGTGTTGGTAATGCCAGCCGTCTTGATGAAACGTAGCAGATCAGCGATCTCCAACTCGCGCCCCTTGGCTGGTCCGCTATCGCCGTTCGAGATCGCCTCTGCTCCGGCCTGTTCCTTCCAGTTGTCCCAGACGATCAATCCGATTGGCATGTCCGAGGCAATCACCTTCCAGGTCGCTTGCGATCCTGCCAGCTCTTGCTTGAGCCATGCCAGTTGTTCCGCGCCCAGAATGCGGGACTGATCCGTGATTTCATCCTCCATCGACGGTCCGTTCGGCCCCCGATAGCTGCGCAGGTCCAGAAAGAAGACATCCAGCATCGGACCATAGGAGATCTTACGATACACACGCCCGGGCTCTGCCGGAGTAATGCGCAACGGTGTCATCTCATGGAAAGCACGTCCGGCGCGGGACTGAAGAACATGCACCGACTTCTCGGTATACCGGTCATCGGAAATCAGATCCTTTTCATCGGACCAGTTGTTCACAACCTCATGGTCATCCCACTGGAAAAAGGTTGGACAAACGGCATTCATGGCCCGCACATGCTCGTCCATCATATTGTATTTCCACTGGGCGCGGAATTCGTCCAGCGTTTCGGCCACCTTGCGTTTCTCGTCGATCAGAGTTGTGTTCTTCCAGATCAGCTGTCCGTCTTTCTCGACCTCATCCGTCATGGGACCGTCGGCATAGACAGTATCGCCAGAATGGATAAAAAAGTCCGGCTTGTGCTGCGCCATGGTCGCGTAGGTGCGCATACCTTCGTCATCAATACCCCATCCCTGACCGGCAGTGTCGCCTGACCAGGCAAACCGAATGTTGCGGCGCGAGGTCGGTGCAGTGCGGAATTGCCCAATAATAGGCTCTGATACAGTGTTGATGTCACTCAGATCAGCGGCGACAAATCGGTAGAAAATATCCTGATCCGACGGAAGTCCTTCGATCAGACGTTTCACTGCAAAATCGCTGTTGGGGATGGCATCCATCGGCGGGAGTGTGCGGGCGTCTGCGAAACTTTCTGTGGTAGATACTTCCATCATCACGCGGGACGGGCGATCCGTACGGGTCCAGATCATGCCCGATGTCGTATCAACGTCACCAGACTGAACGCCGTGTGTGAACACGGGGCGCGATCCGGCGCGGCTGATGGCTGGCATGGCCACAGAAGCGGCAAAGGCAGTGCTGCCTGCCAGAAACGAACGACGGTTTGGACGTAAGATCTTGGTCATAGTGAGGCTCTCCTGTCTGGTGATCGATTCTCCGACCACGCGATTGGTGCGCCGATATGAACCGCCAGTTTGTAAAACCCGCGGCTCAGTTTCTTGACAGTATCATGATGATACCATGACAGATGTGGATAACGTCGTCAGGCAGCGACGTCCTGTTCGGGCGCGCTGAGTGAGATGACCAGCACCACAGCCGCACCGTTCAGCCAGTAAAACGCCGCATCTATTCCCGTGAAGCCAAAGAAGCTGGGTGCAAACAGAAAGGTGACGCCAACAAGCAAATCCACCGCCAGGTGAAACCTGTAGGGCAGAACCTGCCAGATCCCCAGATGGTGATCGGTCAGAACCGTCAGGACAAAGGCGGCCACCCCGGTCGCAACAGACAACCACAGGGCCAGCGGGTTGAACTGACCCAGCCCCAGAAGAAACGGCAAGGTCATCAGGGCAACGGCGACCGGGTAATCCAGATACGCGTGGACAGAGCGGGTGACAAAACGCAGGGACATAAGATTTTCCTTTCCTCAATCAGTGATGAAAGGAAGCTAACCTGGCGATCCCGAACGCTGAATTCCTGATCGTTTCTGACTTCATGCAGATCGTTCAGAAATATCGGTGTATCAGTGCATCGCCCTGTATGCAGCCGGTGACAGACCAACCTGCTTTTTGAAGACGCGCGAGAACGCGGCTTCCGAGGCGTATCCGACTTCGGCCGCGGCATCAGCCACGTTCCAGCGTGCCTCGGTCAGACCATGGCAGGCGATCTGCATGCGCCAGTCAGTGAGATACTGCATCGGCGTTGTTCCCATTTTCTCGGCAAAAAGCTGAGCAAAGGCAGTGCGTGACATACCCGCCTCTCGCGCCAAAGATGCGACGCTCCAATCCTCAGCCGGGGCTTGGTGGAACGCGGTCAACGCCCGCGAGATGCGCAAATCGGCAAACCCGGCCAAAGCCGAATCCTGTGGACTCTGGCGTTCAAGGTAAACCCGGACTGCCTGCGCAAACAGAACTTCGGACAATTTCATCGCAATCAGGTCGCCGCCAATTTTCGCGCCGGAAACCTCGGAACCGATCATGCGCAGAGTTGCTTCCATCCAGGCCCCGGCCTCTTCGCCGTAGTTTTCGATCAGGATGTAGGGCGGTAAACGGTCGATCAGCATATGACCAGTGCCCTTCCGCCCGGCAGGACCTGTGAAAGAGAAATGACCGCAGATCAGCTGCGTATCGCGTTCGTCGTCGGGACCGCCGAAAACCAGCACACCGTCGCCTGTGTAGCCAGCCACTTCCAGCACCTGTTCCAAAGGCAAGGCATCCAATGGCTTGACCTCGGCACAGAGCAACGCGTGCGGTGCGCCGTGGGGGATCAGGATCAAGTCACCCTGCCGCAGCCGAAGAGTCTCGCCAGTCGTTGAGACATGCACCTTAAGCTCACCGCGCTGCACAAAATGGAACCGCGCCACGTTTTCGTAGGCCGGCACCTGAATGCCGAAAGGCGGTGTGAAAGATGTGCGGAAATAGAACGTGCCACGCAGGGACAGGCGCGTGAGAATATCGCTGAGCAGATCCAACATGCGCCAAAGATACGCGATATGTGCAGATCGTCCAGCCTACCGGACGATTTGCACGAAGATTTGCACGTCCTGCAAAGAATACCCCCGCCGAAGCGGGGGTTTGAAAGCTTACGAGCGAACCAGCTTTTCGTAGTCTTCCGCTATCTCGCGGGTCAGGTCGCCCACCTCAAAGGTGTATTCACCGATTTGCCCGACCGGAGTGACCTCGGCAGCGGTACCGGTCAGCCAGCATTGTTCGAAATCAGCCATCTCTTCTGGATTGATGCGGCGTTCATGCACGGTGATGCCCTTGTCTTTTAGCATCTGAATGACTGTCTGACGCGTGATGCCATTCAGGAAGCAATCGGCCAGGGGTGTGTGAACCTCTCCATCTTTGACGAAAAACACGTTCGCACCGGTCGCTTCGGCCACGTACCCGCGCCAGTCCATGAACAAGGCATCCGAGCATCCCTTGGCTTCGGCTTTGTGCTTCGAGATGGTGCAGATCATGTAAAGACCTGCGGCCTTGGCGTGAACCGGAATTGTTTCAGGGCTGGGGCGTTTCCATTCGGCAATGTCCAGCTTTGCGCCCTGCATCTTGGCATCGCCGTAATAAGCGCCCCAAGGCCAAACCGCGACAGCCATGCGCACCGGGTTCTTCGCCGACGCCACTCCCATGTCTTCGCCCGAGCCGCGCCAGACCAGGGCACGTACATAGGCGTCTTGCAGACCGCTGGCTTTCAGCGCTTCTTCCTTCGCGGCTTCGATTTCATCGACCGAATAGGGAATCGGCATATCCAGCGCTTCGGCTGAAGCGATCAGACGCTCGGAATGTTCGCGGCTTTTGAAGATCTTGCCGTTATAGGCGCGTTCACCCTCGAACACGGAAGACGCATAATGCATTGCGTGGGTCAGAATGTGCACATTGGCCTCACGCCAGGGCACCAGCTTGCCATCCAACCAAATGGTGCCATCACGATCATCATACCCCGCCATGCGAAACCTCCTGAACCGGGTTGAATTTGCGATTATTGCGCCACTTAGGTCCGATACGGACATAATCTTGCGCAAAAACTGCGATTCGATACCGCTCTGCCCTTGGAATGTCAATAAGGCTGACATAAACTCGGCCCCGAGTAACAAATGAGGCGTACCATGTCCGACATCCGCCCTGCCCCGCGTTACGGGGGCGAGAGCTTGTTGTTTTTGACCGATGAGCAATTGCGACAGGGGATTGAGGCCATGTTCTTCGCCTATCGCGGATTTACCGCAGATCCTGACCGCATCCTGACCGAAATGGCCTATGGCCGCGCCCATCACCGGGCGATCCATTTCATCAACCGCGCGCCGGGCACGACGGTCAACAACTTGTTAGCGATCCTTGGTGTCACAAAACAGTCTCTAAACAGGGTTTTGCGCACCTTGATCGAAGATGGTCTGGTGGAAAGCCGCGTTGGCACAGTGGACAAACGTGAACGCCACCTATTTCTGACAGAGAAGGGGCAAGCGCTGGAAACCACGCTGTCCGACGCGCAGCGTGCCCGAATGCGCGCGGCCTACAAGGATGCCGGCCCCGAAGCCGTGGCCGGATTTCGCAAAGTGCTTGAAGCAATGATGGATGCTGATATGCGTCATGCCTATACGAAACTTCGGGATGCGACCTCATGAGCGATATGGATGCCCATCTGCTGATTGTTGACGATGACGAGCGCATTCGCGACCTGCTGAAGAAATTCCTGATGCGAAACGGGTTCCTGGTGACGGCGGCGCGCGATGCGGCGCATGCCCGGCGGGTATTGTCGGGTTTGGATTTCGATATGATCATCCTGGACGTGATGATGCCCGGAGAAGACGGTGTCAGCCTGACAAGATCCCTGCGTGAGACTCACAGCACGCCCATCCTTTTGCTGACGGCCAAAGGGGAAACGGAACACCGTATTGCGGGGCTCGAGGCCGGGGCGGATGATTATCTGGCAAAACCGTTCGAGCCCAAAGAGTTGCTGCTGCGGATCAACGCCATTCTGCGCCGGATGCCAGAAACACCTGCCGAGGAAACAGCGGCGAAGATCCTCAACCTTGGCCCGATCCGCTACGACATTGAACGGGGTGAGATGTGGCAGGGCGAAGATCCGGTGCGTCTGACCGCGACGGAAAGCCAGTTGATGAAAATCTTCTCGGCCCAGCCCGGCGAACCGATCAGCCGCGCGAAGCTGGTCGAGGATCTGGGGCGCGACAAGGGCCAAGCGCAGGAACGCGCAGTGGACGTGCAGATCACGCGCCTGCGGCGTAAAATCGAGCAGGACCCGAAACAGCCCAGATACCTGCAAACAGTCCGAGGCGCAGGCTATATGCTGGCGCCCGATTAAGCTTGCCGCTGCGCGGCGGTTTTATGCCTTCGGCGAAGGTATTTGTAGCCAGATGAACAGGGGACCCCAATGACAACTGCCCTTTTGACCCATGCCGATTGTCTGGGCCATGTGACACCCGAGGGTCACCCCGAACGGGTGGCGCGGCTGGAACATATCCTGCACGCCTTGGAAGGGTTAGACCTTAAAAGGGTAACAGCGCCATTGGCGGCAGATGACGATCTGCTGCGGGTGCATCCGGAAGGTTACATTCGCGATATTCGATCCACGCGCCCGTCAGATGGGTTTGCGCAGATTGACGGGGATACGTTCATGTCGCCGGGCTCGGTAGACGCCGCCTATCGTGCTGCGGGGGCTGTTGTTCGGGCGGTCGATCTAGTGCTGAGCGGAGATGTGTCGAACGCGTTCTGCGCCATTCGTCCACCGGGGCACCATGCGGAAACAGACACTGCAATGGGGTTTTGCCTGTTTGGCAATGCAGCGTTGGCCGCGAAACATGCGCTGGACCACCACGGGCTGAACCGGGTCGCTGTTGTCGATTTTGATGTCCATCACGGCAATGGCACGCAGGATTTGCTGTGGGATGAAGCGCGCGCGCTGGTGATCACCAGCCAGCAAATGCCCCTTTGGCCCGGCTCGGGACGCCCGGATGAGACGGGGGTTCACGACACGGTTCTGAATATTCCTCTGGCGCCGGGCAGCGGCGGGGCTGAGATGCGCGCAGCGTACGAGTCTCAGGCGTTTCCACGGTTGCGGGCGTTCAACCCCGATCTGATCATTATTTCCGCCGGATTCGACGCCCATCAGGACGACCCGCTGGCCAATCTGAACTGGTCCACCGGTGACTTTGCGTGGATCACTGCCGAGCTGTGCAAGATTGCCGACGAGGTTTGTGACGGTCGTATCGTCTCGACTCTGGAAGGCGGGTATGATCTGAACGCGTTGGCCGCGGCCACACGCGCCCATGTGGAAGAATTGATGAAGGCAGCACGATGACCGATACCCCAGTTGAGCAGATGACATTCGAGCAGGCCATGAAAGAGCTGGAAGCCGTTGTGGGCCAGCTTGAACGCGGCGACGTGGCGTTGGATCAGTCGATCGCGCTGTATGAACGCGGTGCGGCCCTGAAGAAACGGTGCGAGGACGAGTTGAAGCGGGCTGAAGAGAAAGTGGCCGCAATCACTCTGGATGCCACGGGGCAACCCACCGGGACCACACCTGTCGACGGTCAGTAAATGTTTCGCGAAAGACTGGCTCAAGATGCAGCGCGTATTCAGGCGCATTTTGACCTGATTCTTGGTGCTCTGGAAGATATCGACGTCACGCGAGCCATGGCTTACGCCACAGAAGGCGGCAAACGGTTGCGCGGGTTTCTGGTGCTGGAAAGCGCGCGTTTGCATGGTGTGGTTGAGGCCCGCGCGATCTGGCCAGCCACGGGGATCGAGGCGCTGCACGCTTATTCTTTGGTCCATGACGACCTGCCCTGCATGGATGATGACGATCTGCGTCGGGGACGACCCACTGTTCACATAAAGTGGAACGAAGGGATCGGGGTGCTGGCCGGTGATGCGTTGCAATCTCTGGCGTTTGAGCTGTGCACACGACCCGAGGTCGGAGACGCGCAAATTCGTGCAGAATTGGCTCTGACTCTGGCCCAAGCCAGCGGGGCGCAGGGTATGGTTCTGGGTCAGGCGCTGGATATCGCAGCCGAAACCGCTGCTGCGCCTTTGACGCTGGAACAAATCACCCGGTTGCAGGCGGGCAAAACAGGTGCGTTGATCGAATGGTCTGCATGTGCGGGTGCGCGGCTGGCGCAGGCCGATCCGGCGCCTCTGCGCGATTATGCCCAAGCTCTTGGACTTGCCTTTCAAATTGCTGACGACATTTTGGATGTTGAAGGTGATGTCCAAAAGGCAGGCAAACGGCTGCAGAAGGACGCCGACGCGGGCAAGGCGACCTTTGTTTCGCTTTTGGGTCTTGAGGCGGCCAAATCCCGCGCGACAGAGCTGGTGGAAACAGCCTGTGCTGCGTTGGACGGGTACGGTGCGTCAGCAGAAACCTTGAAGGACGCCGCCCGCTTCGTTATTGCCCGGGACAGCTAAGCCAGGAACGCGCCATATGTCTGACCGACCAAATACGCCCTTGCTGGACCTTGTGAACCGCCCTGCGGATCTCAAGCAGTTTTCGGACGCGCAGTTGCAACAGGTGGCGCAGGAATTACGGTCCGAGACGATCTCGGCCGTGTCCGTGACGGGCGGGCACCTTGGGGCTGGTCTGGGCGTGGTTGAACTGACGACGGCGCTGCACGCAGTATTCGATACGCCGCGCGACAAGATCATCTGGGACGTGGGCCATCAGTGCTATCCGCACAAGATCCTGACCGAACGGCGCGACCGTATCCGCACCTTGCGGATGAAGGATGGGTTGAGTGGTTTTACGAAACGCAGCGAAAGCCCCTATGACCCGTTCGGCGCAGCACATTCCAGCACTTCGATCAGCGCGGCACTTGGTTTTGCCGTGGCGCGCGATCTGGGCGGTGTCACACCCGAAGGTCTGGGCGATGCGATTGCTGTGATCGGCGATGGCTCAATGTCCGCAGGCATGGCGTTTGAAGCGATGAACAACGCGGGCCATCTGGGCAAGCGACTGATCGTCATTCTGAACGACAACGAGATGAGCATTGCGCCACCTGTGGGCGCGTTGTCCAACTATCTGTCCCGCATATACGCGGAAGAACCGTTCCACGATCTGAAAGCCGCAGCAAAAGGCGCGGTTTCGCTGCTGCCCGAGCCTTTCCGCGAAGGGGCCAAACGCGCCAAGGAAATTCTGAAAGGTATGGCCGTCGGCGGCACGTTGTTCGAAGAGCTTGGCTTTTCTTACGTCGGCCCCATCGATGGTCATGATCTGGACCAATTGCTGCCGGTGTTGCGGACCGTCAAGGCGCGGGCGACCGGCCCGATCCTGATCCATGTTCTGACGAAAAAAGGCAAAGGATACGGTCCGGCCGAGCAAGCCCGCGACAAGGGGCACGCAACAGCCAAATTTGATGTGATGACCGGTGAACAGAAAAAGGCACCGTCCAACGCGCCGTCTTATACCTCTGTTTTTGGCAAGACACTGGTGGAAGAGGCCGCCCGCGACGACAAGATCGTTGCCGTGACCGCCGCCATGCCAGACGGTACCGGTCTGAACCTGTTTGCCGAACGCTACCCGTCGCGCTGTTTCGATGTTGCGATCGCCGAGCAGCACGGGGTGACATTTTCCGCAGCGCTTGCTGCGGGCGGGATGAAACCGTTCTGCGCCATGTATTCAACGTTCCTGCAGCGCGGTTATGATCAGGTGGTCCATGATGTGGCGATCCAGCGCTTGCCGGTTCGCTTCGCCATTGACCGCGCAGGCTTGGTGGGTGCCGACGGGGCCACCCATGCCGGATCGTTCGATATCGCGTATTTGGCCAACCTTCCGGGCATGGTTGTCATGGCCGCCGCAGACGAAGCTGAGCTGATGCACATGGTGGCCACCGCTGTTGCGCATGACGACGGGCCAATTGCCTTCCGCTACCCGCGTGGTGAAGGTGTTGGCGTCGACCTGCCAGAGCGGGGTGAGGTGCTTGAGATCGGCAAAGGTCGCATGATCCAGAAAGGCGCGCGCGTGGTCTTGCTGTCTTTCGGAACCCGATTGTCTGAGGTTCAAAAAGCCGCCGAATCCCTTGCTGGCAAAGGCATCACGCCAACCATTGCCGACGCCCGCTTTGCCAAACCTCTGGACCGCGACCTGATTTTGGATCTGGCCGCCAACCATGAGGCTCTGATCACCATTGAAGAAGGCGCGATTGGCGGCTTTGGCAGCCATGTCGCACAGCTTTTGTCGGAGGAAGGCGTTTTTGATCAAGGGCTGAAATACCGCTCGATGGTTTTGCCCGACACCTTCATCGATCAGGCCAGCCCAGCGGACATGTATGCCGTGGCCGGCATGAATGCCGAACAGATCGAAGCCAAGGTTCTGGACGTTTTGGGCGTTGCATCAATCGGGGAAAAGCGCGCCTGAGCGGCGCATTGATCCGATGGTTTCTTCCGGCGCGCTTGGGATCCGAGCGATGAGGATTGTGCCGAATTGAAGTGTTCTTGGTAAAAGGAACGTGGGCACTCCCGCTTCGTTAGCCGATATAGCTTCTCTGTACATAAACAAATTTAAGCTGAACCATTTCAGATACCGGCGCCAGAAAAGCGGCCTAAATCTCTTCGTTGTCAGCACAATATTAGGTGTGCCTCTGTTCCACTATCGCACAGAGCTTACCGATAGATCACACCTCGTCCGATGGTACTGCCCGCTGGTACAGATGCCACGTGGCGTGGCCCAGGATCGGTAGCGTGAAGATCAGGCCCATAAATGCAGGAACCAGAGATATCAGCATGGTAACCGAGATGATTGCCGCCCAAGTGAGCATAACGACAGGGCTTTCCCTGACAACGCGAACAGACGTGAGCATGGCAGACACAAAATTGGTTTCCCGGTCAAGCAGCATAGGCATGGCAATAACGGTCACAGAAAACAGGACCGCCGACAGAAACGCGCCGACGCAGGTGCCAATGGCCAGGAAGGTCCAGCCTTGCGGCGTGAATAGCACGGTGTTCAAGAACCCATCGAAATCCGAGAAAGATGCGTTTTGCAGAATAATCGCCAGCCAAAGCCGAACCTGATAAACCCACACCCAGAAAATGAACAGGGTCACAAAAGCCATCCAGCCCATCTCACGCTTGCGTTGATCGGCCATGACCGTGAGGATTTCGGACCAACCGAAACTTTCCCCCTTTTGCAAGCGGCGCGACATTTCATATAGCCCGGCCGCAGCGAACGGCGCGACCAGCGGGAATCCTACAATGGCAGGAATGATCATCCAGATCTTACCAAGCCAAACCAAAGCCCAAATCAACAGAAGCCCGAAAACCGCATAGAACAGGCCGAAGAAACCGCTCATGACAGGGCGCGCCAGAAAATCGGAAAACCCGGCCTTGAGCGCAGCGGTTATGTCATCTGCTGTCACCTTATTGATCTTGGGCATGGATTGCTGCGGCGTAAGTTTGTCTGGTGGCGTTGAACCTGCGGTCTTGGATGTCATGGCACACTCCTCCCAAAGTATGGCGCCGCGTTGATCTGCTGACCGACTAACCCGGCGGTGAACAGATACCTCTCCTCCTAAGACAAGCATGCCTCACGCAAGGTATTGGGGCAAGGTCGGGATAGGGTCGACACCCACGTGCGGACCGCCTTCGGCACCGAGAAATGAACCTTTTTGCAAAGAACCTCGGGCCGACGCCTGTGTAACCGACGCCCTTCCAACTCGAAAACGAATACGAGTTCAACGCGGGATCTTTTGAGATAAGCAAAAAATGGTGCCTCAAGAGGGACTCGAACCCCCGACCTTGTCCTTACGAAGGACCTGCTCTACCAGCTGAGCTATTGAGGCAACCTTTGGCAGCCGGAGCTGGCTCTGTCCGGCTGCAGTGGATCGTTTAAACCGTCACTCTGGCGCCTGCAAGTCCAGATGCGCCAGCTTCCCATGTACCGCGCCCAAATGCTGATGCGAGGCGAGAGGGGGCCACCCATATGGCGGATACTGCGTTCTGTGAATTTTTTGTAACGGCAGTGGGTTCAAATTGACTCATCATATTTAATTCAATATTTCATGAATTATGATAGAAATGATAACCGATCAACTGGCTATCCTTGGCCATCCGCAGCGTATCACCGTGTTTCGCATGTTAATGCGACGGTTTCCTGACAGCGTGCCAGCAGGGGAGCTGGCGTCTGAGCTGGGGATCAAGCCCAGCACCATGTCAAACTATCTGAACGCCCTGCAACGATCGGGCCTTGTAACACAAGAGCGCCTCGGAACATCCCTACGCTATTCGATAGACATGGCTAACGTACAGAAAATGTTTGATTTTCTGATTGTGGACTGCTGCCGCGGCCGACCTGATCTTTGTATGCCTTCAACCAAGGGAAGTGAGACGATGACTGACAGGAAGTTCAACGTGCTGTTCATTTGCGTGGGTAATTCCGCCCGCTCGATCTTTGCCGAATCTCTGTTGCGGGAAATTGGTGGTGACCGGTTCAATGTGTATTCCGCCGGAACACAGCCGTTTTCCGAGTTGAACCCGTTTGCGGTTCAGGTCCTGCAAGACAAGGGCCACGATACGTCGGTTCTGCGGTCAAAGAATGTGTCCGAGTTTTCAGGGCCGGACGCGCCTGATCTGGATTTTGTTTTCACGGTCTGCAACCAGGCCGCAAATGAGGAATGCCCGGCTTGGGAAGGTCAGCCGATCAGCGGCCACTGGGGCATGGTGGATCCGGTCAAGGCAGAAGGCACCGACGCCGAAAAAAGCCTGGCCTTTCAAAACGCTTACGGCGCGCTGAAGCGTCGGATTCAAGCCTTTACTTCGCTGCCGGTCGAAAGCCTAGATCGGATCGCTTTGCAATCCGCTGTCGACGACATCGGGCGAACATCCTTTGAGGACGTAAAATGACGACCTATGCACTAAACGGCCTTGGCCGAATGGGAAAACTAGCGCTGAAACCTTTGCTGGAACGGGGCGCAAAAATCGCGTGGATCAACGACGCTGTTGGTGATCCCGAAATGCATGCGCATCTGTTGGAATTTGACACTGTGCATGGGCGCTGGGATGCAGAGTTCAGCCATGATGCCGACAGCATCACTGTGAACGGAACGCGTCTGCCATTTATCGGCACCACAGACCTGACTGCTTTGCCTTTGGATGGCGTCGACGTGGTGATCGACTGCACAGGTGTATTCAAAACCGAGGCGAAGCTGTCCCCCTACTTCGATGCTGGCGTGAAGAAAGTGGTGGTTTCCGCGCCGGTCAAGGACGGCCCGACGGCGAATATTGTCGTGGGTGTAAACGACGACACCTATGATCCTGCCACCCATAAGATCGTGACCGCCGCATCCTGCACAACCAACTGCCTGGCACCTGTCGTCAAAGTCATTCACGAAAATCTTGGCATCCGCCATGGGTCGATGACGACGATCCACGATGTAACCAACACGCAAACCATCGTAGACCGGCCTGCCAAAGACCTGCGCCGCGCACGTTCTGCCCTGAATTCACTGATCCCGACCACCACTGGCTCGGCAACGGCGATCACGCTGATCTATCCCGAACTCAAAGGGCGTCTGAACGGTCATGCGGTGCGGGTGCCCTTGCTGAACGCCTCTCTGACCGATTGCGTGTTCGAAGTCGAACGGGAAACGACGGTCGAAGAAGTCAACGCCTTCTTCAAAGCAGCCGCCGAAGGTGAGTTGCAGGGTATTCTGGGTTATGAGACGCGCCCGTTGGTTTCGACCGACTACACCAATGATGAACGATCATCGATTGTGGATGCGCCCTCGACAATGGTGGTGAACGGGACACAGGTGAAAATCTACGCCTGGTATGACAACGAAATGGGCTATGCGCATCGTCTGGTGGATGTGGCCTTGATGGTTGGGGCGTCGCTGTGACCCAACGGCCCGAAGGCATGTCGGCCTATATCGCGGTCACGGCGGCCTATTGGGCCTTTATGCTGACTGACGGGGCGCTCAGGATGTTGGTGCTGTTGCACTTTCATACTTTGGGCTTCTCGCCGGTTCAGCTGGCTTATCTGTTTGTTCTTTATGAGATCGCCGGGATCGTGACCAATCTGTCCGCAGGCTGGATTGCCGCTCGGTTCGGATTGACCTCGACCCTTTATGCCGGGCTGGGCCTGCAAGTGGTGGCGCTGCTCGCCATGACGCAGCTTGATCCGGACTGGACTGTCGCCGCTTCGGTCACCTTCGTGATGGTGGTGCAGGGGGCAAGCGGGGTAGCCAAAGATCTTGCCAAAATGTCCTCGAAATCCGCGGTCAAACTTCTGGCACCGGCTGAGGGTGGAGGCTTATTTCGATGGGTGGCCGTTCTTACCGGGTCAAAAAACGCGGTAAAGGGCCTGGGTTTTCTGCTGGGCGCGGCAATGTTGGCAACGCTTGGATTCATGACCGCAATAATTGTAATGGCAGCGATTCTGGCGCTGATCCTGTTGGCGGTCTTCCTTTTCATGCCGCCGGGTCTGCCCAAAGGGCGCAAGGGCGCGAAGTTCTCAGAAGTGTTTTCGAAATCCGCCAATGTCAATTGGCTGTCCGCCGCCCGCGTCTTTCTGTTCGGCGCGCGGGATGTCTGGTTTGTGGTCGGCATTCCGATCTATTTCTACGCCGTTCTGTCTGACGGCACAGAAGACGGCAATCGGGCGGCGTTTTTCATGATCGGTACCTTCATGGCCCTGTGGATCATCCTGTATGGCACCGTGCAGGCCAACGCGCCAAGGATATTGCGTGCCGCACAACGCAGCGAAAGCGATTTGATAGGTGCCGCGCGCAATTGGGCCGTTGCACTCTTTTTTGTCCCTGCGGCTCTGACCTTGGCAGTTTTTGTGTCAGATGGACCTGAACCCTGGTTGACCGTAACGCTTGTGATCGGCCTTTTGGTTTTTGGCGCGATCTTCGCCGTCAACTCGTCTCTGCATTCCTATCTGATCCTGGCCTTCACCAAGTCCGAGCGTGTGACGATGGATGTGGGGTTTTACTACATGGCCAATGCCACAGGCCGTCTGGTCGGCACCGTATTGTCAGGTCTGACCTACCAGATCGGGGGGTTGGCCTTGGTACTGGGTACCGCTGCCGCAATGGTTGCTCTGGCCGCGCTGACCTCGGGCAAGCTCACGGATCAGACGTCCGAAGCTCTGACCTGAGCCTTGATCCACCAGTGACCTGCAACAAAACTGAACCGGCGTGGCAGTCGAAGCCATCAGCGCAGCGGTGATGTTCAGGGCGGTATCTTCCAAAACTGTCAGGTTCGGCGCAAGACAGATGACATGAAAGGTCCTAAGACAGGGGCCAAAATACTTGCACCGGCCCGTCTGCTTTTCAAAGGTCCCGCGTCAGCCGCTCAGCGCAGCCCGAAAAGCACGCGGGGTCTGCCCGGTGACTTGCTTGAAACTGCGTGTGAAATGCGCCTGGTCGGAAAACCCGCAAGCCAAGGCAATGTCGCCAAAAGGACGCGCAGGATCCTCGATCATCTTCATCGCCTGCTCGACCCGGAACGACATGACATATTGCATGGGCGTTGACCCAAGCGTTTCCTTGAAGACCCGGGCAAAGTGTGACGCGCTCATTCCAGCCTCGGACGCTAGTTGATCAACGGTGATCGTGCGATCCAGGCGCTTTTGCACATAGGACAGAACGCGTTGATAGTGCTGGGACGTAAACCGCGACGACAGTTCGACATCTTCGGCGCGGCGTTTGCCGTATTTCTGCAAAAGTTTGACCAGAAACACCCGGCTCATGGCCTCGAACATAACCGCCGAGGACATATCATCCGTCTCCAGCGCATCCCGCAACAGGACACCTGCAACGCAAAGGTCAGGGTCGGAAAATTGCGGAAGATCCCGAAACTGCTGCGGATCAAGAAGCATCCCTAGCTCAGATCGCGCAAAACGGTCCACCTTAGCCGGGTCAAGCGTGACAACAATGACATCCGACGGGCCGAACCACCGCCAGCCAGACCGCACGCCTGCGGGTGTGACAATGACCTCATCTTTGCAAAAGGTGAAATCCCGCAGCGTGCCATCACGCCAGTTCTGCACGCGGTGGGGGCTGTGCTGTAAGTTCAACAAAACATGATGTTCCGCAAACACTTCTTCCGGCATCCGATCCGGTTCCGCCCGAAAATAACGCACAGACATCAGCGCCGCAGCTGAAGGACGATCCATCGCATCACTGTTGAGCAGCGGCTCAGACGGGTAAATATCTGCGTATCTCAGCGGCACTTTTGTGTTCCCAAAACAAGCTTGAACAATTTTCGCAGCTATCCACCGTACAGACAACGCATTTGATGCGCCCGCAAAGCCCGGGTGCATCGTGTTCCACCACACGCCAATATCGGGAAGGCTTTAGGAAAATGGCGACCCCGGCAGGATTCGAACCTGCAACCTGCCCCTTAGGAGGGGGCTGCTCTATCCAGTTGAGCCACGGGGCCGTGTGTGGCCTTCTGTAACCGGGATTTTCCGGGTTGTCATCGGCTTTGCACAATTGTTGTACACGTAGACCTGTTCACGCTACCATCGGGCAAAACAACAACACAGGTGCCTCCCGTGAACAGTGAATCCAAACGCCCGCTTACCCTTCGCGATGTGTCCGAGGCTTCTGGAGTATCCGAAATGACCGTAAGCCGGGTTTTGCGGAACCGGGGGGATGTGTCAGATGCCACCCGCACCCGCGTTCTGGCCGCCGCAAAAGAGCTTGGCTATGTCCCAAACAAGATCGCGGGCGCCCTGGCATCCAGCCGGGTCAATCTGGTCGCGGTCATTATACCGTCGCTGTCGAACATGGTGTTTCCTGAGGTTCTGACAGGCATCAATCAGGTTCTGGAAGACACCGAATTGCAGCCTGTTGTGGGCGTGACCGACTACCTGCCCGAAAAAGAGGAAAAAGTGCTGTACGAGATGCTCTCGTGGCGGCCTTCAGGCGTGATCATTGCAGGGCTGGAACATACTGAAGCCGCACGCGCTATGCTGGATTCAGCAGGTATTCCTGTGGTCGAGATCATGGATACCGATGGCAAACCGGTGGATGCGATGGTCGGTATCTCGCACCGGCGCGCCGGGCGCGAGATGGCGCAGGCGATTCTGAAGGCCGGGTATCAGCATATCGGTTTCATGGGTACGAAGATGCCTCTGGATCACCGTGCCCGAAAGCGTTTCGAAGGCTTCACCGAGGTGCTGGGCAAGCACGGGATCGAAATCGAAGACCGCGAGTTTTATTCCGGCGGGTCGGCCCTTGCGAAGGGGCGCGAAATGACGCAGGTCATGCTTGAGCGTTCTCCTGATCTGGACTTTCTGTATTACTCCAATGACATGATCGGTGCGGGCGGCTTGTTGTACTTGCTGGAACAGGGCATCGACATTCCCGGGCAGATCGGGTTGGCCGGGTTTAACAATGTCGAGTTGTTGCAGGGTCTGCCGCGCAAGCTTGCGACAATGGATGCCTGCCGGCTTGAGATTGGTCGTCACGCCGCCCAGATCATCGCCGAACGCCTGAAAGATCCCGATTCTGAGATTGAGACGCGCGCGACACTGACCCCCAAGATCAGCTTTGGCGACACCCTCAAACGACGATGACGGCTCCCCTCAAACGGCTCGATAACCGAACGGCTCGGGCCGTTTTCATGGACCGCCACGCACTGGCAGAACAGCCAACGGGTGAGGCCAAGGGCAGCGCGCTGCTGGATCTGATCCAGAGGCTGGGTTTTGTGCAGCTCGACAGTATCAACACAGTTGCCCGCGCCCATGACTTGATCCTGTTTTCCCGCAGACCTAGCTATCGCAGCACGAACCTGAAAAGGCTCTATGAAAGGGAAAAAGAGCTGTTCGAGCATTGGACGCATGATGCGGCCGTGATCCCGATGGAGTTCTACCCGCACTGGCATCTGCGTTTTCAGCGCGATTCAGATTTGCTGAAATCGCGATGGAAGAACTGGCGGCGGGACGGGTTCGAGCAGCAGTTCGAAACAGTGCTTCAGCACATCCGTGACCATGGGCCGGTGTCGTCCTCAGACGTGGGCAAGGACGAAAAGAAAGGCTCGGGCGGGTGGTGGGATTGGCACCCATCAAAAACCGCCCTGGAGTTTTTGTGGCGGTCTGGCGCGCTTACAGTTGTTGGCCGCGAGGGGTTTCAGAAACGCTATGACCTGACAGAGCGGGTTATTGAAACCCAGCTTTGTCCGGGAAACATGCATTGCGATGCAGAAGCGACTGTGGATTGGCTATGCAATGCAGCACTTGACCGGCTTGGATTTGCAACCTCGGGCGAGTTGGCTGCGTTCTGGGACACGGTTAGCGCAGCGGAAGCCAAAAGCTGGTGCGCAAGGGCGCTGGCCAAAGGCGATATAGAAGAAATCGAGATCACCTGCGCGGATGGGCGGCACCGTAAGGTCTTTGCCCGCCCGGACCTGGCGGACCAGAATTTGAACCTGCCCGCGCCGCCGGGGCGCATCCGCGTGCTTAGCCCGTTTGATCCCATGTTGCGCGACCGCAACCGGGCCGAGCGGCTGTTCGGGTTTCACTATCGCATCGAAGTCTTCGTACCAGAACCCAAACGCAGATATGGTTACTACGTGTTTCCCCTGCTTGAAGGTGATCGATTGATTGGCCGGATCGATATGAAAGCACATCGTGACCGCGACATGTTACGCGTCAAAGCCCTGTGGCCCGAGCGCGGGGTGCGCTGGTCCGATGCCCGTACCCGACGCCTGAACGCCGAACTGGACCGGGTGGGCCGGTTGGCGGGTGTGACACATGTCGAGTTTGCCAAGGACTGGCTAAAAGACCTTAAATAGGGTCTATTCTGCGTCCGTGAGTGTCAATTCGATCGGTGCGAGCCCGTCAATCTCACCGCTCAGAAAGTCACCCGCTACAACCGACCCAACACCCGCAGGCGTGCCGGTCAGGATCAGATCGCCAGGGCGCAGGTGATAAAAGCCGGACAGATGGCAGATGATTTCATCAATCTTCCAGATCAGTTCCTCAAGCGTCGCATCCTGACGTATTTCCCCATTCACGCGAAGCCGGATGTGCTTATCCTCATCCGGAGACCAATCTTCCGCCAGCGTCAAAGGGGCAAATACAGCGCCGTTTTCGACATCTTTACCCAGATCCCAAGGGCGCTGCTTGTTCCGCTCACGTATCTGCAAGTCACGCCGGGTCATGTCGAGGGCGCAGCCATATGCGTATACGGCGTCCCAAGCCTGTGTACTGCTCGCGCGGAACACTGGCTTCCCAATCGCCAACGCCAGTTCCATTTCATGGTGATAATTCTCGGTGCCGGCAGGGTACGGAACCTTTGCGCCGGACAAAACTGCGTTTGCCGCGGACTTGGTGAAATAGAACGGCGCTTCGCGATCAACTTCGTTTCCCATTTCAGCCGCGTGGGCGGCATAGTTCCGGCCGACGCAGAAAATGCGCCCAACGGGATACTCGGCCGTTGCACCGATGACAGGGATAGTGACCGGGTCAGGAAGGGAAAAAAGGTTGTTTGACATGGTGCTCTCTGACAATTGCGCTGCTTCATATTACGAGCGTCGGACCGATCAGCAATACCGGAAAACACGCCAGAATTCGCCAAAGCATTCGCCGTTTTTCAGCGCGAACCCGCCTAATCCCGGGGGCCAGCACAAAGCCCGTTTCCAAGCAATTTCACGTCCGTCTTTATGACATCATCAGGGGAAGAAAACATGCGACTTGGCTCAGGCATAAGTTGAACTATCTCTTTACGTGTATGGTGTCGCAGTCGACATCGCAACTGCTCAGAACTAGAACCTGAACCCATGACAAATTGACCTGTCTGGGTGACTTTAGGGAACCACTTGCAGAACCACTCATCGGTCGGCATTTGGCAACACCTATTTCGGAGAGCAAAGGCATCCTCCCGCCCCTTGGGAAAAATGCCTTGTTTAGAGCCTTATTTTTGGCTCGGCACACACTCCGAAGCGCAGGCCGGACCGTCAGGCTACACGTGACGCAACCGGCCTCGGGCCAGGCACATAATCCAGTCCGAGTCTGGCCGCCCCGTCGGAGAAATCCCCCTACATTCTCCGGCGGGGTCCCTGAGCACGTTGCGCAAAACAGCCGTTATTTAAGTTTCGAGATCCTTCAAGTCATTCAGAAGATCCAGCAACAGCTCGTGCTTTTCGGGCCCAAGCTGAGACCGAATGCGTTCTGCCTGGGCGGTACTCACAGACAGGTTGGCGCGAATGATCTGAACGCCAGTTGTGCTGATCTCGATAATCTGGCGGCGGCGATCCGCAGGATGAGACCGCCTTGAAATCAGGCCGCGCTGCTCAAGTTTCTGCAAAATTCGCGTCAGACTGGGCAGCAACAGACAGGCGCGGTCGGCTATATGAGTGGGTTCCTGCGGACCTTCTTCGTTCAAAACCCGCAACACGCGCCATTGCTGTTCGGTGACACCGGCGTCAGCCAGCATGGCACGGATGGGTCCCATAACCTTTTCCCGTGCGCGCAACAGCGCAATGGGCAAAGATCGCGACGTCAGAGGAAGGTCGTCGGTCATGGTAAAATTATCGCCGAAATTCAGCTTTTTCGCAAGCAAACCTCACCATCCGGTTAAACCACCTGACCCAGTCACGACAACAGACGGCACTGTCATACTCGACAACGCCTTGAACAGTTTCACATTCCGGCTGGACAATTCAAAATCATCAGAGAAGATGCGCAAAGGGCCCAACCGGAGCCCTCTGAAAACCTTGGATACGTGACAAGGAGAGACCCAATGGCTGCCCCGAAAAACGCCTTCAAAAAGGCTCTAAAACAGGGAAAAACCCAGATTGGATGCTGGATGAGTTTTGCTGAACCAGTCACAGCTGAGATCATGGGCACCGCAGGCTTCGATTGGTTGGTGATTGACGGGGAACACGCCCCGAACGACATCCGCTCGATCCGGGATCAGCTGATGGCTTTGGACGCCAGCCCGTCACATCCGGTGGTCCGCATTCCAATTGGCGAGACGTGGTTGATCAAGATGGTTCTGGATGCCGGGGCGCAGACCGTTCTGGTCCCGATCGTCGAAAGCGCCGAACAGGCCCGCGAACTGGTTCGCGCGTGTCGCTATCCTCCAACCGGTATGCGTGGCGTAGGCGCGATGGCGTCACGGGCGACGATGTATGGATCGGTCTCGGACTACATCCAGACGGCAGATCAAGAGATCTGTTTGCTGTTGCAGGTTGAAACCCGCGCGGGATTGGCTGCATTGGATGACATCCTGCAAGTCGACGGCGTTGATGGTGTGTTCATCGGCCCAGCAGACCTGTCCACCGACATGGGGTATCAGGGCGACAGCGCTGCGCCCGAAATGCGCGAGGTCATCAGTGACGCTTTGGCGCGGATCAAGGCCGCCGGCAAAGCACCGGGCATCCTTGCAACAAATGACGAAGCACGGCAGGCCTATAAGGATATGGGGGCGCAGTTCCTGGCCGTTGGCATAGACGTGATGCTGCTGGCGCAGGCGGCACGTTCACTGTCGGAGCAGTGGAAGGAAGAGTGAGCTTTCAGGCGCGCATGGCTGCAGCGGCCTGAGCATACCCGCCGGACGCGCCATCAACAAAGTGCATGTGGTCGTCACGCGTGGCTGACGGCACAATGCATGTCATCATCGCTTCGTCTTGTGCGTGCAGGCCATACTTGATCTTGCCGCGCGCCCGCGCCTCTTCCAGCATCTGTTCGATACGCTTCAGCGTGGATGGGTCGCAATCCAGCGTCATTTTCAATCCGTCATCAAACTTGCGAAAATCCGCATTGCTGCTGACCATGTGCTTGTAGTGGTCCGGCTCGAACTGGCCCATGCGTTTTCCAGATCTAAAAAGGATCGCAATAAGCAGATTCTGAAACAGCAAAACGATTTTTTGCAGCATCATATTCCGACCGTTGCGCGACACATGCGCATCAATCTCTAAGCCCGGTGGTGGCCATTTCATGGGCGGGCCGTTCTCGGGCACGGGATGACCCGCGCGCTCCAGCTGCTCCGACGCGGACAACACAGATTGGGCCAAATCGGCAAAGTCACGTTCTGTGGCCGATGGCGTGGGCTCCACAACCAGCGAGACGATCTGACCATGCCGCGCTGTACTGTTGGACCATCTGCAGGACAGGCCAGTCAGATCCGGCTGCACCCCTGGTTCGGCAAGCTCAACCATATTGCGACCTGCTTTCATCTCAGCCTCGGCCCAAGCCAAGCCGCCACCTGAAAACATTGCGTAATCTACACCGGTTGATGGCGCATAGCGTGCCACGCGCAAGTCTCGGTCGGCAGCTCGGATATCTGCCACCGACACCAATGCTGCGCGTAGGGGCATGGAAAACTCTTCCTCTGCCCAGCGCCGCAAGGCGGCCAAAGCATTGCGTGCCGCTTCGACCTGACTGGGTGGCACTGCGAAACCGGCACCGTCACCACCAAAGACATACGGGAACAGCTTGCCGTCCATGGCGTTGATCATCGCTGAAATCACGGCGGCACCGACCGTGTTAACGGTTTTGTACCGGCCCCGCGCGATTTCACCGGTTGAATCGACGATATCCGCAACACCCAAAACCCAATCATCCGGGACAGCCGAAAACCGTGCCGGATCTGCAACTAAGGTAAAATCCCGCAATAGGGGAAGGTTTTCGTAAAACTCGGAATGGAGGTCTTTCATGGTCCCCCTCAAATCAATGATAGATGTAAATTAGTTGGACTTCGGTCGAAGTCCTCTTTCTGAAATATACTACACACGCTTGTGCGTTGCATCATGACATGCCAAGCCTTTCCCTTGGTCGGGCAAAAAAAGGGGCAGATGATGCAGGCAGGTTTGGTGGTTCTATGCCTGGGTTACGTGCTCAGTCAGTTTTTCCGCGCATTCTTGGCAGTTCTCAGCCTCGATCTGGAACAGGACATCGGTGCAACGCCTGAGGATTTGGCGTTTGCCTCGGGCCTTTGGTTCTTGGTTTTTGCAGCAATGCAAATCCCGGTCGGCTGGGCACTGGACAAGGTTGGCCCTCGGCTGACCACGGCGGTTCTGTTGCTGATCGGCGGCGCAGGAGGGGCCGGAGTTTTTGCAATCGCTTCCTCGCCCGTGCATATCAGCATTGCCATGGGGCTGATCGGTGTCGGGTGCTCACCGGTTCTTATGGCCTCATATTTCATCTTCGCCCGCGAATACCCTCCGGCTCGGTTTGCCACACTGGCCGCTGTGATGCTGGGTGTGGGGTCTGTTGGTAATCTTGTGGCATCATACCCGACAGCGCTTGCCGCAGAGTGGATGGGGTGGCGCGCCACGATGGTTGGTCTGGCGGTGATTTCCGCGACCATTGCCATTGGCATTTGGCTGACCGTACGCGACCCTGCGCAGGTCGATACGGACCACAAAGGATCTTTGCTGGACCTTTTGAAAGAGCCCGCGCTTTGGCTGATTTTACCGCTGATGTTGGTCGCATATGCACCCTCTGCCGCCTTGCGTGGCCTTTGGGCCGGGCCGTATCTGAACGATGTCTTCGGATTAAGCACGACGCAAATCGGTACCGCGACTCTGATCATGGGGGCCGCAATGATTGCTGGCACTTTTGTCTACGGGCCGTTGGATCGCGTATTTGGCACCCGAAAATGGGTTATTTTTGCAGGTAATGCTCTGGGTGCCGCAGCGTTGACTTTGCTATGCCTGTGGATTGACAACGCAATCTGGCTGTCTGTTCTGCTGCTGGCCGTCATTGGCTTTGTCGGGGCCAGCTTTCCCGTCATCATGGCCCATGGGCGGGCTTTCGTTCCGCCGCATCTGGTCGGCCGTGGCGTGACGCTTCTGAACCTGTTCGGGATCGGCGGTGTAGGTGTCGCTCAGTTCGTGACCGGCCGAATCCATGCCGCCACTGTCCAAACAGGGCCAACCGCGCCTTACACGGCGATATTCGGGTTTTTTGCCATAGCGCTTGCCATTGGTTGCGTGATCTATCTATTCAGCCGGGATAGTGTCGACTGACGCAGCCATCAGGAGAGCCCGGTGAAAGACCCCGTCGTCATAGCCCCAAATCTGAAACGCAGGCTTTCGGGCGTGACCGCAACCATCGCAAGGCTGGTTCCGCTGCAGGCACACTCCATCGACATTGCAGCCACGGGTCCGGGCCTGCCGGACGACATCCCGCATATCCCGCTGGGCCGCCTGCCCTTTCTGTCACGCCGTCCAACACGCGTTTGGCATGCCCGCCGCAACACCGAGATGCTGCTGGGCCTGATCCTGCGGAATGTGTTCCGCCTGAAACTCAAACTGCTGTTCACAAGCGCATCCCAACGCCCCCATACAGGCTACACCAAATGGCTGATCGGTAAGATGGACGCGATTGTAGCGACGTCGCAAAAAACCGCCGGGTATCTTGAGCGCGACGCGCAGGTTGTCATGCATGGCATCAACCTTGAGGACTTTGCGCCCCCAGAGGACAAGGCCGCCGTTCGGGCAAAACTGGATCTGCCGGACGGGCTGCTTTTGGGATGCTACGGCCGCATCCGACATCAAAAAGGTACGGATGCCTTTGTCAGCGCGATGATCGATCTATGCGGGCGGTTCGACGACGTGTCAGGCATCGTCATGGGTCGGGCCACCGAGAAGCACACCGCATTTCTGGCCGAGCTGAAAGACAAGGTTGCAAAGGCGGGACTGTCTGATCGCATCCTGTTCATGCCCGAGGTCACGGTCGATCAGATTGCCGAATGGTATCAGGTTCTGGACCTGTTCATCGCGCCCCAACGGTGGGAGGGGTTCGGGCTCACCCCGCTTGAAGCCATGGCCTGCGGCGTGCCGGTTGTGGCCACGGATGTTGGCGCGTTTTCCGAGATCGTGACTGACCCGTCACTGGGCCGTATCGTAGCCCCTGACGACATTCCCGCGCTGGCCGATGCAGCGGCGGAGATGCTGGAAAACCGTGATTCCCTTGCACAGTCTGGCCAGGCCGCCCGCGCCCATGTCGAACAGAATTTCGATATTCACGGTGAGGCAGAGACGTTGGTTGCGCTCTACCAGCGACTTCTGAGCGCCTGAAGCGCTTCAATTCGACGTCAAACGTTCGATTCCGCGCCAAAAGCCCTTTTTTCTTCGCCGCAACGCAGCTATGAACGCGCGTCCTTAACTTTGGAGACATGAAATGGGCTATCGCGTCGTTGTCGCCGGCGCCACGGGTAACGTGGGCCGCGAAATGCTGAACATCCTGGCGGAACGCCAGTTCCCGGTCGATGAACTTGCTGTTCTGGCAAGCCGTCGTTCGCTGGGGACCGAGGTAAGCTTTGGCGACAAGACACTGACGACCCAGGACATCGACACGTTTGACTTCACCGGCTGGGACATGGCGTTGTTCGCCATCGGCTCGGACGCCACCAAGACCTATGCCCCCAAGGCCGCAGCTGCGGGCTGCGTGGTGATCGATAACTCGTCGCTTTATCGCTATGACCCGGACATTCCGCTGATCGTGCCGGAATGTAACCCCGAGGCGATCCACGACTATAAAAACAAGAACATCATCGCCAACCCCAACTGCTCGACCGCGCAGATGGTTGTCGCGCTGAAGCCGCTGCATGACCGCGCCAAGATCAAGCGCGTTGTTGTGTCGACCTATCAGTCGGTGTCGGGTGCCGGTAAGGAAGGCATGGATGAACTTTGGGATCAGACCAAAGCCATCTACAACCCGACAACCGAAGTTGAGCCGAAGAAGTTCCAGAAGCAGATCGCGTTCAACGTCATTCCCCAAATCGACGTCTTCATGGAAGACGGCTCGACCAAGGAAGAGTGGAAGATGGTTGTCGAGACCAAAAAGATCGTCGATCCGTCGATCAAGGTTACAGCCACCTGTGTCCGCGTACCGGTTTTTGTCGGCCATTCCGAGGCCGTAAATATCGAGTTCGAAGAATTCCTGGACGAAGACGAAGCCCGCGACATCCTGCGCGAAGCACCAGGCATCATGGTGATCGACAAGCGCGAGGCCGGTGGTTACGTCTCGCCCATCGAATGCGCGGGCGACTTTGCCACATTCATCAGCCGCATCCGTCAGGATTCGACCGTGGAAAACGGCATCAACCTGTGGTGCGTCTCGGACAACCTGCGCAAGGGTGCGGCTTTGAACGCCGTACAAATTGCCGAGTTGCTGGGCCGTGAGGTTCTGAAAAAGGGTTGACGGTTCAATCCTTTCTAAGACAAAAAAGGAAACCCGCTGTTTGGTCAGCGGGTTTTTTGTTTCTGTAAGCCCAGATTGCAAACCGAAACTGGCTCTAGCTGCGCCTACATTTTTTCGTGGCAAGGCAATTAGCCTCCAAGCTGACATTCACCGGACTTGCGGTTCATAGTGCGACGGATGGCAGCGATGCGGACCAAACGACCGTTGACAGCAAAGCAGCGAATGACCGCATTGATGCCGTGCACCACTGTTTTGATGCGCGGCTTGCGATATCACTCGCTTCGAACAATGTTCGAGTAAGCACCATTCAGGTTGAGCGTGACTGTTACTGGATCATCGTCCCTATTGCGCCAGAACCAGCCGTGATCACCGGCGAAGGGAGTTTCAAAGCTACCCTCGCCTTCGGTTTGACCGCGCCCCTTCTCGTAGGTCACGTTTTGGTCGCCCGCATGTGCGTGGAGGTCGAAGTTGATACGACCACCTTCGGCCACCCAAGAGTAGAACAGGGTCTCGCCCTCCTCCATGGTTGCCTTAATCTCGGTGAACTCACCCGGTTCAAGCGTGAACGTGATTGTGTCCTGCCACGCTTCTTGAGCGTGCGCTGTGCCAACAAACAGACCGAACACGTTATCCCATAGACTGGACGACTGATCAGCCCCGTGAAGCTGTTGGTCTTGTTCTGCTTCATCCGCCAGTTCCTGCTTGATTTCACCCATCTCAGTCAGGCCAAGCACGCGGCCTGCACCCGTTGGGTCGATCCCGTATTCCGCAGGCAGCACTACGGCGATCAGTATCGCCACGGCGCTGACAGCGGCGATGATGGTAGACCGAAGGAGCTGGGCTGAGCTTGGTAACTCTTCGAGGCTCGGTTTCTTTGCATTAAACATCTGTGCTGTTCCTTATGCGGCCACGAAGTAGCCAGTGAGTTGGTACCCCATCAGCACAAAGCCGATGGTCATCATGACGACATTGACGGTGTAGGCTTGTTCGAAGAACTTGGCGCTCTTTCGCCAGTACCCCATGACGATGAGGATGGCTGCGAGTGCCAGCAGTTGACCGATCTCGACGCCAACATTGAACGCGAGAAGGTTGGGCAGAAGCCCGTCAGGTGCGATCTGGTAGTCCAGTATCTTCGTGGCCAAGCCAGTGCCGTGAAACAGGCCGAAGATGAAAGTCGCCGCCTTGGTGTTAGGCTGGAAGCCAAACCAGCGTTGATAGGCCCCAAGGTTGTCGAGCGCCTTGTAGACTACCGACAGCCCGATGATGGCATCGACAATGTATGAACTGATACCCCAGCCAAACCAGACGCCTGCAAGCATCGTGATGGAATGCCCCACTGCAAAGAGGCTCACGTAGACTGCAACGTCTTTCGACCGATAGAGGAAGAAGACGACGCCAAGGAGGAACAGGATATGGTCGTAGCCTGTCACCATATGTTTGGCACCGAGATACATGAAGGGGATGATGTGCACGCCCCAGATTTCTTGGATGTAGCCAGCATCGCCGGGCGTAACATCATGTGCCAATGCTGCGCTTGTCGATAGCAGCAACATGGACAGGATGAAGAACGCGAGACGCTTAGAACTGCGCCTGACGCCCTCATTGAGGGTTCTCATGGATTAACTCCGCTCAGTAGTTGGATTGATCAGTAGTGCGCGAGAGCCGCGCAGTGCCGATCAAACGCGCGGAGGTCGGTCTATACGGAACTTACGGGTGGGGCCGTTGACTGAAGGCAGCCGTAGCCACGCCTCGCCTATATGCAATTCAGGAGCGGTGCCGGGACCACTGGAAAGGAACGCTTGGTTGTGGTCATGATCGGCCACATCGTGGCTATGGCCGTGCATTGCCCAAAAAAGGTCTTCCTCGAACCCGTGCGAATGGCCATGATCCTCGACCATTTCCAGATGGTCTTGGATCGTCTCAAAAACCGCCGGAGCGTGAGAGAATGATGGCGTGACGAACCAAACGACCAACGCGAGACAGAGGGCAGCCAAGCCAACTCTCTGAATGTGCTCGTAAGCCTGTTTCATCACATCTGTCTGCCCGGTGCTCGCAGCCTTTATGCGGCCGCCATGATTTTGTTAACTTCTACCGTAGTGTGCGCCACGTGGTCAATTCCGGACAACAGACCATCGTATAGATTGGGCTACCTTGGGCCTGTCACGGCACCCGAAGCGATAACTCCGCATAGCTGCCATTCGTTCATCTTGCAGCATCGGTCACGATCGGCTCCAAACGGACCTCGCCCCTCGTACGGTTCCACTTCCAACCTCCCTTTCCTCTCGATCAGCACCTACTGACTCATCAACCATACTCGTCGGTCTCCAAACGAAACGTATTCAAAGACCGGTCCTGAACGCGCTAGGTTCCCCCAACCTGTTGACAAAGGCAGGCTCGCTTGCCACCTAAATACAGAACCTTGACTGCGGCGGATGTAACCCAACACCCTAAAGGCAGTGTCCCGCGCAAGGTGGCTGAGGCAGAGCATGCAGGTTCCGACCATACGCAGAATTGGCAGAACTCTGACCGTCGGATGCGCGTGTATTCTGATGGCGCTTGTCGTTTTTGGCTTTACCGGACAGCTTTTTGCGGCGGGAGACTCGATTGCCCTGCTGCGTCCGCAGGCGGGGGTTTTGCTTTTGCCGTGTGCCGCGTTGTTGCTCTACTTGCGCGCAAAATACATGGCTCTGACAACCTTGGCTGTTGCTGTAATAGCTCTCGGCTCCATTGCCGTCAGCTATGCTGCACCGTCTGTGGAATGCAATGGAACCTGCCTGACGCTGTACCAAAAGAATCTGATGAGCAAAGCGTGGCCGCGATATCCCTTGGCGGACGATATCATCGCCTCCAACGCCCAGATCGTGACTTTGCAAGAAGTATCCAGTCACAACCAAAAATACATGAACAACCTCTTCGAACACTACCCATCCAAGGCCGTGTGCAACTTTCGACCTGAGCAAAGCGTTGCCATCCTGACGACACTGCCTATCGTGGAAAACTCGGAGTTTTGCCTCAAGGGCAGTGGATTGGTCGGCGTACAGGTCGAGGCCCCCGATGGAACCGCGGTCTGGATCGTATCGGTGCACCTGAATTGGCCGTTTCCCTACGATCAGGCCCAACAAAGTCAGGTTATCGCGGATCGCATCGCGGATCTGGACGGCCCTGTCCTGATCGCAGGGGATTTCAATATGGTGCCTTGGGGGGCCAGCGTCCAAAGGATTGCGGCGGCGGCAGACAATCAAAGTTTCGGAACTGCGCTGAACACGCATAACCTCGGCAGTTGGAAGGTGCCTTTGCCGATAGACAACCTGCTGTTTCCCAAAGGCACAACCGGAACGGTCGAGCTGCGCCCGTTCATGGGATCGGATCACCTTGGGAAACTCGCTCGATTTCGTATTGAATAGTGTCTAAACACTGCTGTTTAGGGCGAGTTGATCACGCTTGATCACGTGTTGTTTTCGGCCAGCGTTTTCAAATTGGTCAAGCCGCGCTGGTAGTCGTCGCCGACCCACTTATCCATCATCAGCCCCATCCATCTGGACATCGGATTGAGTCCCAAATCAGACTCGAACCCCCAGGTCACCAATGTCGAGCTCCCGTCCGGTTCCAATGTGAATGACGCCGAGGCCGTCCCCATCGGACCGAAATCCAGTTCCGTTTGGACACTTTGGTTCTCAACGCTTTCGACAATCACCTGCGAACCGGTGCCAACCTGCGGATGGTCCGAGGCCCAGTTCAGAGTGTTCCCAACGCCACTTTCGGGTCCGGAATAGGTAAGTTGGGTGTCAGGATCACGGTGCAGCCAGGGGGACCATTGCTCGGTCTCTTGCATGGAATTCACGTAGGGAAAGATCGCCTCGGCAGGGGCATTGATGGTGATGCTGCGGGACACTTCGGCCTTGCCAGGCAACAGATATGACACCGCGATCAATGCGACAACAAGCAGGCCCAATCCGGCAAGAATGCGCAAAAACACTTTCATCTCAATCTCCGAAACTCGAAACGCATACATGTATCATACAGGATTGCGGCTCTGAATCAGAACCGGAATGCGTTTCGTTTCTTCGATGTCAGATTGATGTCAGACCGGAACGTATTTCTTCTGATGGGGGTCATAACATTCCAGGCCACCCGCGCCGATATCTGTCCACAAACCATGCAGGCTCAGCGCGCCCTCTTCGACCGCCGCTGAGATAAACGGGAAGGTCATAAGGTTTTCCAGAGATGCCACAACCGCCTGCCGTTCGAACTGTCTGGCTTGATCGACCGGGTCTTCGATGTCCGCAACCAGCCCATATTTTGGTTTTAGAATGTCCATCCAGCGACCAACAAAGCTTTCTTTGGCCTCCAGTTGCGGCGCTTCGCCCTTGCACATGTCTATGCACCCCTGAACACCGCCGCATTGCGAATGACCCAGAACGATCAAATGCGCGACTTTCAACGCGGTGACCGCGTATTCAATCGCGGCGCTGGTGCCATGGTGATCACCATCAGGCGCGTAGGGTGGAACCAGATTTGCGATGTTACGGTGAATAAAGAAATCACCCTGGTCGGCCCCGAACATCGAAGTCACATGAACCCGGCTGTCGCAGCAGGAAATCACCATCGCGCGGGGGCGTTGCCCCTCTTCTGCCAACCGTTTGTACCAAACCTGGTTCTCGGAATAAGTTGTGGCTTTCCACCCGTGATACCGCTTGACCAGATAGGTCGGCAAAGGCTTGGCAAAGTCCATTACAATGTCCCAGTTCTTCTCGCTTTAGGACGCTCTAAACCGAATTCAAGGAAAATTCGAGCCATTATCCGATTTCCCCGCAAGGTTTTGCAAAGGAATTTACCTCCAGTATCAGACCCACGCCGTGGGGGCGTCAGAACTAGGGTGAATGTGGTGGATAAGATTACAACGCTTGAACACAAAGAATCCGTCCGGCTGGACCCGGATCAACTCAACGGGCTCTACCGCCAATTGGGGGACAAGAACGCGCTGGACGTGCTGTGCCGCACGGTTGAAGAACTGGCGGTACGCCTTTCAAACTGCGAACGGCACTGGCGGCATCGCGAATGGGCCGATCTTCGCAAATGTGCCAAATCGCTGGTCGCGATCTCTGAGCAGGTCGGGATGACGGCGCTGGCGCGTGTAGCCGCTGATGTGGCCCAAACCGTCGACGCAGGAGATGCGGTGGCAGTGGGTGCAACATTGGGGCGGATGATCCGCGTCGGTGAACGCTCTCTGACGGCTGTGTGGGATCAGCAGGATCTTTCCGTCTGACAGGGGTTGCAGGTGGATCAGGCGCGGCTAGTCTGGGCTCAGAAATCAACTGCTGAGACACATATGACCCTGTCCTTTGCCGCCTCCTCCGACACCTCGATACCGCTTCATGTAATCGCCCAACCTGACCTTGAGGCGTGGCTGCAAGAGCAGAGGCAGCATGTGCAATCCTGGGTCGCAGTTAACGGGTTTTCAGCGGCTCTGGGTCAGACTTTGCTGGTTCCAGATGCAACTGGCACAGCAGAGATGGCACTGGCTGGATACGGAACCGACGAAAAGCGCGCGCGCAAACGGTTCCCACTGGCCGCTGCCGCCTTGTCTCTGCCGGAAGGAACTTATCACATCGAATCCGGCCTTTCCTCGGATCGGTTAGAGGTTGAGTGTTTTGGCTGGCTGATGTCTGGTTACGCCTTTGATCGCTATGCCTCACACTCCGGCGGATCGGCGGCTTTGGTCGCACCGGATGGGATCGACGCGGCGCGTATCGAAGCAATGGTGCAGGCCGAAGCTTTGACACGCGATCTGGTCAACACACCGGCGTCAGATATGGGACCCGAGCAGTTGCAGCAGGCGGTCAAGTCCTTGGGCGAGGAGTTTGGGGCTGCGTGCACCGTTATCCTGGGTGACGCGCTGTTGGATCAGAACTTCCCGATGATCCACACGGTCGGGCGCGCCGCGGATCAGGCCCCGCGACTGATTGAACTGAACTGGGGCAACAGCGGCCCCAAACTGACGCTTGTGGGCAAGGGCGTGTGTTTTGACACAGGGGGGCTGAACCTGAAACCGGGCGCTTCGATGGGCCTGATGAAAAAAGACATGGGCGGGGCCGCCAATGTGCTTGGGTTGGCACGCATGATCATGGCGTTGGATTTGCCGGTGAAACTGCGCGTCCTGATCCCGGCTGTCGAGAACGCGGTTGCGGGCAACGCCTTCCGGCCTGGGGATATCCTGACCTCGCGCAAGGGCCTGACGGTTGAGATCAACAACACCGACGCGGAAGGGCGTTTGGTTCTGGCCGACGCGCTGACACTGGCGGATGAGGGTGAGCCCGATCTGGTGATCTCGATGGCCACGCTGACCGGCGCGGCGCGCGTCGCCGTAGGCCCTGATCTTGCTCCGTTCTATACCGATGATGAAACTTGTGCGTCGGCTCTGTCCAAGGCCGCGGTTGTTTCGGCTGATCCGGTCTGGCGTATGCCGTTTCATACACCTTACGAGGCAATGATCGAACCCGGCATCGCCGATCTGGACAATGCGCCTTCGGGCGGGTTTGCGGGTTCGATCACCGCAGCCTTGTTTCTGCGCAGGTTCGTGGGATCACGCCGCTATATCCATTTTGACATCTATGCATGGCAGCCCAGCAAAGAACCCGGGCGCAGCAAGGGTGGTCTGGGTCAAGGACCGCGCGCGATTCTGAACGCTTTGCCCGAGATCTTGGGCCTATGACCCGCCTGCGCATATCCGTGCCAGTGGTCGATCTTTTGCGCGACCCTGAAGGGCCTCGCGACAGGCAGGTCCTGTTCGGTGATACGGTTCAGGTCACAGATGAAAAAGATGGCTGGAGCCAGGTCATCGCTGACAAAGACGGGTACACCGGATGGGTGCGTGCCGATCAATTGACCCATGACATCGCCGCCACCCACTGGATCAAAGCAGCGGCGACGCATGTTTATGAAAACGCAGACTTCAAAAGCCGCGATCTGGTGTCGCTCAGCTTCGGAAGCAAGATCCATGTTTTGACGGAAACAGACCGGTATCTGGAAACCGAGTTGGGCTTTGTTCCCAAGGTACACACCGCACCCATCTCTGAGACCCCACAAGACCCGGTCGCAGTGGCCGAGTTGTTCCTTGGAACACCCTATTTGTGGGGCGGAAACAGCAGATTTGGGATCGATTGTTCCGGGCTTGTCCAAGCAGCGCTTTTGGCCTGCGGCGTGCCGTGTCCCGGCGACAGCGGCGATCAGGAACGTGCTTTGGGCACGACACTCGCCGAAGGGTCAGCAGCGCAAAGGGGTGATTTGTTGTTCTGGAAAGGTCATGTGGCCTGGGTATCCGGGGACAACATGATTTTGCATGCCAACGCCAGCCATATGGCGGTTGTGTTTGAACCTATGGATAAGGCCATTTCGCGTATTCAGGCACAGGGCGATGGTCCGGTCACGGCCCACAATAGGCTCTAATCGGGCTTAACTGCGCGGATCAGCTTACGCTCCAACACCCGAAGAACCGCGCGCAAATCGTGGCCGCGTTTCAGGATACGACCGTCCATTCCGACCACAGAATACATCCCCTGCCGGGACCTCAGCCGCGGATGCTTTTCGACACGATAGATCGGGTGCTCTGCAGTGCGCCGGAAGATCGAGAACACTGCCATTTCGGGCAGGTTCGAGATACCGTAGTCCCGCCATTCTCCGGCGGCGACCATCCGGCCATAAACGGACAGGATTTGGGACATCTCATGCCGGTCAAAGGCGACGGGCATCTGCGCTGCACTTGCCGAGAACCGGCTGGGAGGCTGCATATTCATACCTCCAGCCTTGCCGGAAATCGCGTTTGAATCAAGCCTGATGCGTTATGATCCAAGAATTCAGGCAGAAGTGTTACCGCCGACCAACCTGACGGCAAATCAGGATCACCGGCAACAAACCAACGGCCAGAATGACCAAGGACGGTACAGCCGCGCCTTCCAACCGCTCGTCCGAGGCCAGCCTGTAGGCTTGCACCGCCAAGGTATCGAAGTTGAACGGTCGCATGATCAGCGTGGCGGGCAGTTCCTTCATAACGTCCACGAAAACGATCAACAGCGCCGTCAGAAGGGATGGTGTCAGAATAGGCAAATGCACTCGCCGCAAGGTCCCCAGCGGTGTCTGACCCAGTGAACGCGCGGCGGCATCCATATTGGCGTGCACCGTACTTTGACCACCTTCATAGGCGCTGAGCGCGGCTGCAAGGAACCGAACCATATAGGCAGCGACAAGCAACCAGATCGAACCTGTGACCAGCAATCCGGTGGACACATCGAAGGTCTTGCGCATCCAGGCATCCAGCGCGTTATCGAAACCAGCGAAAGGCACGATCAGACCCACCGCAATGACGCCGCCCGGCACCGCATATCCCAATCGTGCAATATAAGCCGTTGCCGAGGACGCCCGCCCCGGCCTAAGTCGTTGGAAGAACCCGACACTGATCGCCGCAAAGACGGTGATGACCGCTGCCGTCCCGGCCAAAGTCAGCGAGTTTTGAATGAACCCGATATAGCGCCGCGACAGCAGGTTTTGTTCCGATTCCAGCCCCATCTCGACCAGAATGATCACAGGCAGCAAGAACCCGAACAGAACCGGTATCGCACACAGCAGAAAGGCCCCGAAGGCGCGCAGGCCTGTCAGATCGGCCGCCGGTTGCGCGACATGTTGTTTTCCTGCCTGATAATACTTCGCCTTTCCACGTTGGGTGCGTTCAGCCACGGCCATGACCAAGGCAAAGACCAGAAGGCACAGCGCCAATTGCGCCGCCGCTGCGCGGTCCGCCATGGAAAACCAACTGGTGTAGATACCGGTCGCAAAGGTCTGCACGCCGAAATACGAAACGGTGCCAAAATCCGCGATGGTCTCCATCACCGCCAACAGAACGCCGCCCGCGATCGCCGGCCGTGCCATTGGCAACGAAACGCGCCGAAACGCCAGCCACGGGTTGTTCCCCAGCGCCCGGGCCGCCAAAAACGCCGTTGCGCTTTGCTGCAGAAACGCGGCACGCGCCAGCAGATAGACATAGGGGTACAGAACAAGGATCAGCATCACCGCTGCACCTTCGGTCGAGCGTATTTCCGGGAACCAGTAGTCGCGCGGACCCCAGCCCGTTACGTCTCGCAATGTGCTTTGAACGATCCCCGGATGGTCCAGAATGAAAGTGTAGGCATAAGCCAGAACATAAGCTGGAAAGGCCAGTGGCAGAACCAGTGCAATCTCAAGAAACCGCACACCCGGAAATCGGGTCATCGTCACCAGCCAGGCCGCGCCGGTGCCGATGCAAAACGTACCAGTTGCAACCAGCACCACAAGAATCAGGGTCGTCGCGGTATAGCTTGGCAGAACCGTTTCCATCAGGTGCGAGATCGTGTCGGTCCCACCCGTCACCGCTGCCAGTACCACCGCAACCATGGGCAACAGGCAAGCCGCTGCCACAAGGTAAGCGATCCCTGCCAGCAGCCGGGTTCCGCGTACGCCACGATTGCGCGATCCGTTTTGTGAGTATTCGATCTGGGCCATCATCCCGGCTTGTGACTGGCAAAGGCGAAAGGTCCGCCTTTAATCGACCAAAAAGCTCGGAAACACCAGTGCGCCCGGCAACAAATCTGCGGCATTTAACGCCGCAGACGTGTTTTTTGCTGCTATTCGTAGACCCTTTGATCCTCGATGACCAAACCGTCTTTGGGAAGTGATCCGGGGGCTACAACCTCGATCGCGCCTTTCAGCTTCAGCACTTCGGCAACCGACTTGGCATAGGCCGGGTTATCCCCGCCTGCGCTTTCGATTTGTACGGTCATCGTGTCCATCTCGCCTTGACGCATGGCGATGACGCGGGCTTTGACAATCTCGTCATGTTTGTCGACCAGCGCCGCCACCTGTTCCGGGCGCACGAACATACCCTTGATCTTGGTGGTCTGGTCCGCGCGGCCCATCCAGCCCTTGATCCTTGTATTGGTGCGGCCACAAGGCGACATACCCGGCATCACGGCAGACAGGTCGCCTGTCGCAAAACGGATCAGCGGGTAATCGGGGTTCAAAGAGGTCACGACAACTTCGCCCACTTCACCCGGGGCGACCGGAATACCGGTTCCGGGGGTCACAATCTCGACGATCACATGTTCGTCGATGATCATCCCTTCCATCGCTGCGCTTTCGTAGGCGATGTTACCCAGATCCGCCGTCGCATAACATTGAAGGCACGAAATCCCGCGATCCGCATATTCCTGACGCAATGACGGAAACAGCGCCCCGCCTCCAACAGCGGCTTTCGAGAAGTTCAGCGAAACGCCCATCTCATCCGCTTTGTCCAGAATGACCTTCAGATAATCCGGCGTACCCGCATAGGCCGTACAACCGACATCCCGCGCCGCTGTCACCTGCAGCTCGGTCTGACCGGTTCCAGCGGGCAGAACCGCCGCACCAACTGCACGAGCGCCGTTTTCAAAGATCATGCCCGCCGGGGTCAGGTGATAGCCAAAGCAGTTCTGCACAATGTCACCGGCGCCCACGCCAGCTGCATTCAGGAACCGCCCCATGCGCCACCAGTCATGATCCGTGCTGCCCGGTTCATAAATTGGGCCCGGCGACTGGAACACATGATGAAAATGCCGCGCCGGTTTCACCGTGAACCCTCCAAACGGGGGGCGTTCGGCTTGCGCACGGGTCAGGTCCGACTTTCGCAAAACCGGCAACAGGGGCAAATCTTCTGTGGATACCACTTTATTAGTGTCTGTGTCCGCCAGATGCGCCGCGAACCCGGGTGCGGATGCCACGCGCTTGATCTGTTCTACAAGCGCTACCGCCTGATCGGAGGCACGTTGGTCTGCCGAACGCGTTTCGAGTGCATCGAAATAGGTCATCGCCATATCCTCCATCCGTTCACAGCCATCTCTTGCGGCGGCGGTAAGACCGCACGTCGCGAAAGCTTTTACGGCCTTCATCTGACATGCCGAGGTAGAATTCCTTCACGTCCGGGTTCTCGCGCAGTTCGGCAGCAGGGCCATCCATCACCACGCGCCCGGATTCCAAAATGTATCCGTAATGTGCAAACCGCAGGGCAACGTTTGTGTTCTGCTCGGCCAGCAGGAAGGACACACCCTCTTTCTCATTGAGGTCCTTCACAATGCCGAAAATCTCTTCGACCAGCTGTGGTGCAAGACCCATCGAGGGCTCGTCCAACAGGATCGTCTCAGGGCGCGACATCAAAGCCCGACCCATGGCAACCATCTGCTGCTCACCGCCCGAGGTGTAGCCCGCTTGTGACTTGCGACGCTCTTTCAGGCGCGGGAAATAATTATAGACCAGTTCCAGATCCTGCTGGATCGCTGCGGACCCATCCTTGCGGGTGTAAGCTCCTGTCAGCAGGTTTTCTTCGACGGTCAGATGTTCAAAACAGTGGCGGCCTTCCATCACCTGAATGACACCCTTTTCCACCAGATCAGCCGGGTCGCTTTCATGCACGCTTTGACCGCGATACTTGATCGATCCTTTTGTGACCTCGCCGCGTTCTGAATGCAGCAAGTTGGAAACTGCCTTGAGCGTGGTTGTCTTGCCCGCGCCATTGCCGCCTAGCAAAGCTGTAATACCGCCTTTGGGCACAGTCAGGCTGACGCCTTTCAGCACGAGGATCACATGGTTGTAGATCACCTCGATATTGTTGACTTCAAGCAGGGTTTCCGCCTGCACGTCCGTGGTTTGTGCCGCATCAAGCATCAGCGCGTATCCTCATGCCTTGTTCTGTGGGAGCGGCAATAAACACCGCCGCTCCAGAGAGATTGCGAAGCCCGACCTAAATCCGGACTTCGCGGTTTGCTTATTCGCAGCGCGGCGTGATGTTGTTTTCCGCCGCATAAGCTGCCGAGTCTTCTTCGATCAGCGCGTTGATGACCTCAACGTCAGTCGGCTTGAAGTCCTGAACCGGGTTCCATGTACCAGCGGCTGCATCCCACTGGACAACACCGACAAGACCCGGACCACCGTGGTTTTCGCACGAGACCGTGAATTCAGGTCCAAACCCGGCCATGCCCAGCGCTTCCATCTTGGCGTTGGTGATCTCAAGCGCTTCCATGCCATCGCGCATCATCGACGCGTCGATATCTGCGGTGCCGTGCATCTCTTGCGCGGTTTTCACCGCTTCAGCGGCAAGCATCGCGGCATAAAGACCACGGTTATACTGCACTGTACCCAGCTGATCGCCCGCACCTGCGGCCTTACCTGCATCCACAACGTATTTCTGCAGATCGTCATAAACCGGGTAATCATCGCCCAAACCGGTAAAGGTCAGCGCTTTGTAACCGGTGGCTTTGTCGCCCGCAGGCTGCACGTCGAATTCAGCACCTGACCACCAGACACCGATGAAGTTTTCCATCGGGAAGCGGATGTTAGCAGCTTCCTGAACCGCAACCTGGTTCATCACGCCCCAGCCCCACATGATCACAAAATCTGGCTTCTCACGGCGAATTTGCAGCCATTGGGACTTCTGCTCCTGACCAGGGTGATCAACCGGCAGCAATGTCAGGTCATAGCCATGCTTTTCGGCCAGTGTTTCCAACGTACGGATCGGTTCTTTGCCATAGGCCGAGTTGTGATAGACCAGTGCAACCTTCTTGCCGCTCAGGTCTCCGCCATTCGTTTCCAGCAGATAGTTGATCGCGCCTGACGCGCCGTTCCAGTAGTTGGCGGGATAGTTGAACACGTGGCTGAACACTTTACCGTTCGCCGCCGAGGTTCGGCCATAGCCCATCGTGTGCAACGGAATGCCGTCTGCGGTCACTTTTGGGATCAGCTGATAGGTAATGCCGGTCGACAACGGCTGATACACCAGCGCGCCTTCGCCTTTGGTGGATTCATAGCATTCCACACCTTTTTCGGTGTTATAGCCGGTTTCGCATTCCAGCACGCGGGCCGGAACGCCACCGATCCCACCGTCTCGCTCGTTCAGCAGGGTGAAATAGTCGGCGTAACCGTCAGCAAACGGGATACCACCCGCAGCGTAAGGACCGGTCCGGTAGCTGAGCGACGGGAACACAAGGTCGGCCATGACCGGCCCTGCGGCCATCACAGCGCCCAGCGCCAGGGTTGCCAGTTTCTTGTTCATCGGGTGTCTCCTCCCTTGATTGATCCGATGTTGTGTTTCAGGCTTTCCGCCTGTCTTTTCCTTGGGCCAGCCCCTTAGTGCGGGAATGGCCAGAGTCTGAGCTTTTCTTTCGCAACGCGCCACAATTGGGCCAGCCCGTGTGGTTCGAGGATCAGGAACATGATGATCAGCGCACCAACGATCACGAGGTTCAGGTGCGCCACGATATCCGTCGGCCAGCCTAGCAAATCGACGCCGATCAGTTTCAGCACAACCGGCAACAGCACCAGGAACGCGGCCCCCGCGAAGGACCCGAAAATCGAGCCTAATCCGCCGATAATCACCATGAACAGCACCAGGAATGATTTCTGGATGCCGAAGACCTCGCCGACCTCAACCGCGCCCAGATAAACCGCAAAGAACAGCGCGCCGGCGATACCGACAAAGAACGAACTGACGGCAAAGGCGGTCAGTTTCGCCTTCAGCGGGTTAACCCCGATGATCTCAGCAGCAATGTCCATGTCGCGGATCGCCATCCATGTCCGGCCCGTGGTGCCGCGGGTCAGGTTGCGCGCGATGATGGCGCTGGCGGTCAAAAAGATCAGGCAGAACAGATAAGCGGCCCAGGCCGGTGCATTTGGCCCGGTGATGATGATGCCGAACACATCCCTCTCAGGCGCGTTGATCTGACCTGAGGCGGAATAGTTATAAAACCACGACACTCGGTTAAAGAGCCAAACAAGAAAGAATTGCGCGGCAAGAGTGGCCACGGCCAGATAGAACCCTTTGATCCTAAGACTTGGCAGACCAAAAATCACGCCGACCAAGGCCGTGATCCCCCCAGCCAGCAGCACGTGGATGAACATGCTGACATCCGGAAAGGCCGTCATAAGTTTGTAACAGGAATAGGCCCCAACTGCCATGAACCCACCGGTCCCCAACGAGACCTGCCCGCAATAACCCACCAGAATGTTCAGCCCGATCGCTGCAATCGCATAGATCAGGAACGGCAACAGCAAGGCGTTGGCCCAATAGTCGTTGATGATGAAGGGAATGATCCCAAACGCCACCGCCAGCACGACGTAATACCGGTACCGGTCGAACTTGATCGGGAAGGTCTGGCTGTCATCAATGTACGAGGTTTTGAAATCCCCGGCCTCACGATAGAACATGTCTTACTTTCCCCATTCTTCCTGCGCCCGGTTCCGGGTCGCGGCGTCCAGCTGGTTGGATCCTTTGGCATATCCGCTCGCCTCTGAGGCGCGCACCAGTTTCAAGTAGGCCAGAACCCCCATGATCAGGCCCGCAAAGGCTAGGATCGCGGCAATGGTCAGCTGGCCTTCGGTCAGATCGTCCGAGGTGAGCGCGATATACCCGAACGCCCAGAACCCGGCCCATGCGATCACGTTGATGATGGCGATGAATTTGGTCATGCGCTACACCCTCTCAATGATCTTCTCCCCAAACAGACCCTGCGGTCGGAACACGAGGAAAATCAGCGCCAAAACGTACGCAAACCAGTTCTCGGTCGCGCCGCCCAGTGCTGGGCCCAGTGCAAACTCGAACAGTTTCTCGCCCACCCCGATGATCAGCCCGCCCACAATGGCGCCGGGGATCGAGGTGAACCCACCCAGCATCAGCACCGGCAGCGCCTTGAGCGCGATCAAGGACAGCGAGAACTGAACACCCGACTTGGTGCCCCACATGATCCCTGCGACCAGAGCGACGAAGCCCGCGACCGACCAAACCATGATCCAGATAAAGTTCAGCGAAATGCCAACCGACAGTGCCGCCTGGTGATCATCCGCCACCGCGCGCATCGCACGGCCCTGTTTGGTGTACTGGCTGAAAGCAACCAGTGCTGCCACCAGCAGCGCCGCGATAACCGTCGCCACGATGTCCAGATTGTCGATGAAGAACCCGTAATCGAAGATGTTAAAGGTCGTCTCGTCGATCCAAAGGTTGATCCCTTGTGGCAGGCCCACATCCAGCGTCTTAATCTCGGACCCCCACATAAGGTCCGCCACACCCTCAAGGAAATAAGCCAGACCGATGGTCGCCATGAACAGGATGATCGGCTCCTGCCCGACCAGATGACGCATCACAAATCGCTGCACCGCCCAGGCCAACAGCACCATAACCGCCATCGTCAGAATGATCGCCACCAGCGCAGGCACGTTCCAGCCGAAGTAATGAATATGAGTGCCGAATATCGCGTTGATCAGATGCGCAAACGGCACCTGTCCATTCATGATCCCAACCAGCGTCATCGCCGCAAACAGGGCCATAACCCCTTGCGCGTAATTGAAAATTCCGGACGCCTTGTAGATCAGCACAAAGCCCAGCGCGACCAGAGCATAGAGCACCCCGGCCATCAGACCGTTGAGGATGACCTCCATCGCAAATACGAGTTGTTCAGGCATCTGCGCCTCCCCAAATATCTGTCCGGATATTAATCATGGCTCACCCCCAGATAGGCGTCGATGACCTCTTGATTGTTGCGCACATCGTCCGGTGTGCCATCCCCGATCTTCTTGCCGTAATCCATCACAACCACCCGGTCGCTCAGGTCCATCACCACGCCCATGTCATGTTCGATCAGGGCAATCGTGGTGCCGAATTCATCATTCACGTCGAGGATAAAGCGGCTCATGTCCTCTTTCTCTTCGACGTTCATCCCGGCCATGGGTTCATCCAACAGCAGCAGCTTTGGTTCCGCCGCCAAGGCCCGCGCCAGTTCGACGCGTTTTTTCAAACCGTAAGGCAGACGTGACACCGGCGTTTTGCGGATGTGCTGGATTTCCAGAAAGTCGATGATCTTCTCGACCGCTTCGCGGTTTTCCGTTTCCTCCGCCTCAGCTTTGCCCTTCCACCATGCCTGTTGGAGTATGTTGGTTTTCATAAAGCTCAGCCGTCCGGTCATGACGTTGTCCAGAACACTCATCCCTTCGAACAAGGCAATATTCTGAAACGTCCGCGCGATGCCTTGCCGCGCGACCTCATAGGGTCGCATTGGCGGGCGCTTGGATCCGTGAAACCAAACCTCACCCTCTTGCGGGACGTAGAAGCCAGAGATCACGTTCAGCATCGACGACTTACCGGCCCCGTTCGGCCCGATAATGGCGCGAATCTCGCCCTCGCGAATGTCGAACGAGATATCCTTGATCGCCACCACACCGCCAAAGCGCAGGGTGATGTTCTTCATCTCCATCACCACGCCGCCGATCTTGCGGCCGTCTTCGGTGATGTATCCTTCGGAATTATCCAGCATCAGTTACTCCCTGACACGAAAACGAGAAGATGGGCGACAGGTCGAGCGGCGCTCATTCCGCCGCAACCTTGTGCTGCACGACCGGCACAACCGGTGCATCGACGATCTCCAGCGTTGCGGAAATCGAGCCCTTGCGGCCATCTTCATAGGTCACTTCGGTGGTGGTCGAAACGCTCTCGGACCCGTCATAAAGCGCGTCGATGATGTCCTGGAATTTCTCTTCGACAAAACGGCGGCGCACCTTGCGGGTCCGGGTCATCTCGCCATCATCGGCATCCAGTTCCTTGTGCAGAACCACAAAGCGATGCACCTGACAGCCCGACAGCATTTCATCTGCTGCGACGGACTTGTTGACCTCTTCCACGTGGCTTCGAATCGTCTCTAACACACGCGGATGCCCCGCAAGCTCCTGATAGGACGCATAGGCCACGTTGTTGCGTTCCGCCCAGTTTCCGACCGCCGTCAGGTCGATATTGATGAAGGCCACGCAGCGATCTTTGCCATTGCCGAACAGCACGACCTCAAGGATATCGGGATAGAACTTCAGCTTGTTCTCGACATATTTCGGCGCAAACATTGACCCATCGGCCATTTTGCCCACGTCCTTGGCGCGGTCGATGATCCGCAAGTGACCCGAGGTCTCTTCAATGAACCCCGCATCCCCGGTGGCCACCCACCCCTCGGCATCCTTGGTCGAAGCCGTCGAATCCGGGTTGTTGTAATACTCAACAAACACACCGGGTGAGCGATAGTGAATCTCACCCTTGTCGTCGATCTTCAGCTCCACATCCGGTGCGGGCACACCCACCGTATCGGCGCGCACCTCACCATCGGGCTGAACGGTGATGAACACGGTCGCTTCTGTCTGGCCGTAAAGCTGTTTCAGGTTGATGCCCAAAGAGCGGTAGAAATCAAAGATTTCCGGCCCAATTGCTTCACCGGCCGTATAGCCGACGCGAAACCGGCCATAGCCCAGAGTATCCTTGAGCGGGCCGTAAACCAGCATATTGCCCAGCGCGTATTTCAGCTTGTCGCCAAAGCCCACGGGTTTGCCGTCCAGCAACAGACCACCGACCTTCTTGGCATGTGCCATGAAGTGATGGAACATCCGCTGCTTCAGCTTGCCTGCATCCTCCATTCGGATCATCACATTGGTCAGCTGAGTCTCAAAAACGCGCGGCGGGGCAAAGAAATAGGTCGGACCGATCTCGCGCAGGTCGGTCATCATCGTGTCTGCGCTTTCGGGGCAGTTCACGCAGAAACCGCACCAATAAGCCTGACCGATGGAAAAGATGAAATCCCCAACCCACGCCATCGGCAGATAGGACAGGATGTCTTCGTTCCGGGTCAGATGATCGAATTCGGCAGAATTCTTGGCGCTCTCGATAACATTACGGTTCGACAGCACCACACCCTTGGGTTTGCCAGTGGTGCCAGAAGTATACAGCATCACGCAAGTATCGTCGTAAGTGATCGCAGCGATGCGCTTGTCCAGCTCGGCATCGAACCGTGCGTGACCCGCGCTGCCCTCGGCCATGATGTCCTCAAGCGCGTTCATCTGGGAATGGTCATACTTCCGCATCCCGCGCTTGTCGGTATAGAGGATGTGTTTGACCTGATGCAGGTTTTCCTGAATTTCGATAACCTTGTCGACCTGCTCCTGATCGCCGCAGACGACGTATTTTGCGCCGCAATGTTCCAGCACATAGGCCATCTCTTCCGCGACCGAGTCCTGATACAGCGGCACCGGCACAGCGCCCACCATCTGTGCAGCCACCATCGACCAGTAATGCGCCGGGCGGTTGCGGCCTATGACGGCGATATGGTCGCCCTTCTCAACGCCCAATTCCAAAAACCCAAGCGCAATCGCGCGGATTTCCCTGGCGGCTTCCGCCCAGGTCCAGCATTGCCAGATCCCGAATTCTTTTTCCCGATAGGCCGGGGCATCCCCGAACTGGGTCACGTTGCGGTGTAACAGCGCCGGAAGGGAGTCCAACCCTTCAGCGCCCGACTGCGTCTGAGCCAATCTTTCTCTCCTCCCCATCCGACCCCTCCCCGGGTCGGAAACGACAGATCGGGAACACGCCCCGGGTGTCGATGCCCCGATAAGGGACACGGGAAAGATCAACGTCAAGTTTTGCCTGATGTTTTCTCAATTCTTACGAATTGTAACAGCGAGCGAGGTGAGTAAGGCAGGCCCTTGTTGTACAGCGCAAAATGGCCCAGCATGGGCTCAGGTATTTGAAGAGGTTTTGAATTTGAAGATTTTGAAAAGGGTGCTTTTAGGCGGGCTTTTCCTATTTGTTTTATTGATTGGCGCAGGATACGTCCTGCTTTTTTCGTTTCACCGGCCGCCGGAAATTGGACGGGACTTACCACAGAGTTTTGCTGAAGCCGACATAGAGTTCAAGCGGCGGGTAAAAGCCGAGTTCAAGCTGCCAATGCCCGAAAACGAGTTTACTTCATGGTTAGAAGAGCAAGGATTCGAGGTCGATACAGACAACAGCTACGCGAATTTTGAAAAGCCCGAACTTGTTTGCACACTTGTCTGGAGTTTTACCTGGGAAACCGTTGATAATTTGGTTAAGGACATCAAACCCATGTACGGTGGCAGATGCTTGTGACGCGACCATTCACAACCAATCCCTAAGAATAGGGATCAAGGGCACATCCGCCGCCGGCATCGGATAGTTCCGCAGATCATTCGCCCGCACCCATTTCAGCGCCTGACCTTCTTTCGACTGCGGAATACCCTCCCACTTGCGACAGGCGAACAGTGGCATCAGCAAGTGGAAATCGTCATAACTGTGGCTGGCGAAGGTCAGCGGCGCGAGGCAGGAGGCCCAGGTGTCGATGCCCAGCTCCTCGTGCAATTCGCGGATCAGGGCGGCCTCGGGGGTTTCGCCGGGTTCGATCTTACCGCCGGGGAACTCCCAGAGACCGGCCATGGATTTGCCCTCGGGACGTTGGGCCAGCAGGACACGGCCCTCGATGTCGATCAGGGCGACAGCAGACACTAACACTGTCTTCATGAACGATAATCCGCGTTGATCTCGATATAGCCGCGGGTCAGGTCGCAGGTCCAGATGGTGGATTTGCCCTCGCCCAGCCCCAGATCGACCGCGATCACAAGGTCCTGACCTTTCATATAGGCGGCCGCATCCTCCTCACGGTAGTCAGGGCTGACCCAACCTTTTTCCGCCACAAGAATATCGCCGAACGAGATGCTCAGCAGGTCACGATCCGCCGCCGCACCGGATTTGCCGATGGCCATGACAATGCGGCCCCAGTTCGGGTCCTCTCCCGCGACGGCGGTTTTGACGAGCGGAGAGTTGGCAATGGCCAGACCATGTATCTTGGCGTCCACGTCCGAGGCGGCCCCGGTCACGCGAATTTCTACGAATTTCGTGGCCCCTTCCCCATCACGCACGACCTGTTGCGCGAGGTCCGACATCACCGTTTCTAACGCGTCCGCGAAGGCGTCATTGCCAGTGGCATCAACGCCCGACGCCCCGGTGGCGCATAGCAGCAGCGTATCCGAAGTGGAGGTATCGCTGTCGACGGTGATGCAGTTGAAGGTGCGGTCCGTCTGCGCGCTCAGCATGGACTGCAGCGCCGATTGCTCGACCTGCGCGTCGGTGAAGATATAGACCAGCATCGTCGCCATATCGGGCGCGATCATGCCGGATCCCTTCGCAATCCCCGCAATAGAGACTGTTTTCCCGTCAATCTCGACCTGCGCTGATGCGCCCTTAGGGAAGGTGTCGGTGGTCATGATGGCCCGCGCCGCATCTTCGATGGCATGGCGGCTGAGGCCGGATTTCAACGCCTCAAGCTGCGATACGATCCGGTCATGCGGCAGCGGTTCGCCAATCACGCCTGTGGACGAGGTAAAGACACGTTCTACCGGAACGCCGGTGGCCTTGGACACGGCTTGCGTCACTTCGGTCACCGAGGTCTGGCCATAGTGACCTGTAAAGGCATTGGCATTGCCCGAGTTCACCAGGATCGCCGCAGGCCCATCGCTGGACCCTCCGATCTTGTCCTGACAATCCAGCACCGGCGCAGCCCGTGTGGCCGAGCGGGTAAAGACCCCGGCGACCGACGTGCCCGGGTCCAGAACGGCCAACATAACGTCGGTGCGGCCCTGATAGCGCACGCCAGCCTCGACAGTTGCGAAACGCACACCGTCAATCGCGGGCAAATCAGGGAAAGACGCTGGGGCCAGCGGCGAAACCTTGGTGATTTTGGCCACGGGTCTTTACTCCTGAATCAGATCCAGTTGGCGCATGATCTCGGGGCCTGCACCTTCCAATGCGGGACGCTCGATCTGGGCCTGCTGCGTCAGCTCATCGATGCGGGCCTGAATGACCTCTTGCTGGATGGTCTGCACAAGCTCTTCGCGCACGACATCCAGTTCAGGCGCTTCGGTCTTGCGCTTGTCGTTCAGCTTGACCAGATGCCAGCCAAATTGGGTTTGAACCGGGTCCGAGGTCTGCCCTTTTTCCAGCGCGATCACAGCGCCTTCAAATTCCGGCACCATCTGGCCTTTACCGAACCAGCCCAGCGCACCCCCGTTGGGGCCTGACGGGCCGGTCGAGTTCTCGCGCGCAAGCTCGGCAAAGTCGGCACCATCATCTAACTGCGCCTTAAGCTCTTTTGCCTTTTCCTCGGTCTCGACCAGAATATGGCTGGCATCAAATTCATCTTCGCCTGCGAAATCATTGAACTGCGCATCATAGGCGGCCTGAATGGCCTCATCCGTGACAGCGGCTTCCGTCAGCGCAGTGACGGTTTGTACCGCGCGCAACGAGCGCTTTTCATTTTCCAACCGCAGGGTGTTTTCGGTGGTCAGACCGTCCTGCTGCTGTCCCAGCAATTGTTGCTGGATCATCTGCTCCAGCACAAAGTCGTACAGAACATCATCTTCAGCCTGCAGGTACTGTGGCGGCAGCGCCGCAATGGTCGCAATCAGGTGACCAAGTGTGATTTCATCGCCGTTCACGCGCGCCACAACTGTGGACGCGTCGGGCTGGGTTTCGGCGGCCAGCGGCAGCGCCATCATGGCAGTCAGAGCCAGCGATGGCAGAAAAGTGAGGCCTTTGGGCATTGAATCATCCTATTTCCTTGCCGCGACAGGGCGCAGCGTTGACACTCTGGAACCTGCCGCTTACATCGCTTTGAAGCCTTGGACAGGGCCGCCTTTCACCCCCCGTATCTATGGGTTGCGCGCAAGGTGGGCAAGCCTGTCGAAACCAAGACAAGAACAGATCCGCTGGAGTGAACATGCTGGGACTCGGAACGCTCGCCAAAAAGGTGTTCGGAACACCGAACGACCGCAAGATCAAGGCGACCCGCCCCCTGATCGAAAAGATCAACGCATTGGAGCCAGAGTTCGAGAAACTGTCGGATCAGGGCCTGATCGACAAGACCGAAGAATTGCGCAAGCGCGCGCTGGATGGCGAAAGCCTGGACGATTTGTTGCCCGAAGCCTTTGCCAACGTGCGCGAAGGCGCCAAGCGCGCATTGGGCCTGCGTGCCTTTGACGTGCAGTTGATGGGCGGCATCTTCCTTCATCAGGGCAACATCTCGGAAATGAAAACGGGTGAAGGCAAGACGTTGGTTGCGACCCTCCCCGCTTACTTGAACGCACTGACCGGCAAGGGCGTGCATGTGGTCACGGTGAACGAATACCTGGCCAAGCGCGACTCGGAATGGATGGGCAAGGTTTTTGCCGCCGTGGGCATGACCACAGGCGTGATCTGGTCGGGTCAGCCCGATGCAGAAAAGATGGCTGCGTATAAGTGTGACATCACCTACGCCACCAACAACGAGCTGGGTTTCGATTACCTGCGCGATAATATGAAGGCAGAACTGGAACAGGTTTATCAGAAGTTCCATAACTTCGCGATTGTGGACGAAGTCGACTCGATCCTGATCGACGAGGCGCGGACGCCACTGATCATCTCGGGGCCCGCGCAGGACCGTTCGGATCTGTACACCGCGATTGATGCTCTGATCCCAACGCTCAGCGATGATCATTTCAGTTTGGATGAAAAGTCGCGCAACGTGACGTTCACGGATGAAGGCAACGAGTTTCTGGAAGCGCAGCTGATTGAGGCCGGGCTGATACCAGAAGGCCACTCCCTGTATGACCCGGAAAGCACGACAGTCGTGCACCATGTGAATCAGGGCTTGCGCGCGCACAAGTTGTTCCAACGCGACAAAGACTACATCGTGCGTGACGGAAACGTCGTGCTGATCGACGAGTTCACCGGCCGCATGATGCCGGGCCGCCGTCTGTCCGAAGGCCTGCACCAGGCAATTGAGGCCAAGGAAGGCGTGCAGATCCAACCTGAAAACGTGACACTGGCCAGCGTAACCTTCCAGAACTATTTCCGCCTGTATGACAAACTGGGTGGGATGACCGGGACCGCCTTGACCGAGGCCGAAGAATTTCAGGAAATCTATGGGCTTGGCGTGGTTGAGGTTCCAACCAACAAACCAATCGCCCGTATCGACGAGGATGATCAGGTCTATCGCACCGCGATGGAAAAATACGGTGCGATGATCAGCGAGACCAAGGAGGCTCAGGAAAAGGGCCAGCCTGTTCTGCTGGGCACGACGTCCATTGAGAAATCTGAACTGTTGAGCCAGATGCTGACCAAAGAAGGCATCGAGCACAACGTTCTGAACGCCCGTCAGCACGAGCAAGAGGCGCAAATCGTTGCAGATGCGGGCCGATTGGGTGCGGTGACCATCGCAACCAATATGGCCGGTCGTGGTACCGACATTCAGCTGGGCGGCAATGTCGAGATGAAGGTTCTGAAGGCACTGGCCGAAAACCCCGAGGCTGATCCGTCGGAACTGCGGGCTGCAGAAGAAGCGCGTCACGCTGAGGAAAAAGAAAAGGTTCTGGCGGCAGGCGGTCTGTATGTCATGGCGTCTGAACGCCACGAAAGCCGCCGCATCGACAACCAGCTGCGCGGCCGTTCAGGACGTCAGGGCGATCCGGGCCGCACAGTATTCTACCTGAGCCTTGAAGACGATTTGATGCGCATCTTTGGCTCGGAACGTCTGGACAAGGTGTTGACCACGCTGGGTATGAAAGAAGGCGAGGCGATCGTCCACCCTTGGGTGAACAAGTCGCTGGAACGTGCGCAGTCCAAGGTCGAAGGCCGCAACTTTGACATGCGCAAGAACGTTCTCAAGTTCGACGACGTGATGAACGATCAGCGTAAGGTGATCTTTAGCCAGCGCCGCGAAATCATGTCGGCGAATGACCTGTCCGAGATCGTCTCGGATATGCGTGAACAGGTGATCGATGATTTGATCGACGAGTATATGCCGCCAAAGTCCTATGCGGACCAGTGGGATACAGACGGTCTGCATGAGGCGATCAAAGACAAGCTGACCATCGACGCGCCAGTTCAGGACTGGGCTGCTGAAGAAGGCGTGGACGACGAACAGGTGCGCGAGCGTCTCATCAAGACCGCAGATGAGATGATGGCGCAAAAGGCCGTCGCCTTTGGTCCGGAGAACATGCGCAACATCGAAAAACAGGTATTGCTGCAAACCATCGACAGCAAATGGCGCGAGCACTTGCTGACGCTGGAACATCTGCGTTCGGTCGTAGGTTTCCGCGGTTACGCCCAGCGCGATCCGCTGAACGAATACAAGAACGAAAGCTTCCAGCTGTTCGAAGGGATGCTGGACAGCTTGCGCGAAACCGTTACGCAGCAATTGTCGCGTGTGCGCCCCCTGACTGAGGAAGAGCAGAAAGAGATGCTTGCCCAGATGGCCGCACAGCAGGCACAGGCGCAACAGGCGGTGGACAAAGCCGCAGGTCAGGCAGAAGCCAAGGCCGAAGCTGCGGCTTCTGGTGATGCGCTGCCAGGGTTTGATGAGACAGACCCGTCAACCTGGGGCAACCCGTCGCGGAACGATCCCTGCCCCTGCGGGTCCGGCAAGAAGTTCAAACACTGCCATGGCAGATTGACCTAACGTTAACGCCCTCTGTTCACAATGAGTCCGCCTCGCGGCCACAAATTGGCCGCGATTCGTAGCGAGAGTGCAAGCTGCTCCTTCAACTGGGGAGGGTGTCTTGTTTGTAGTTCGCAACTACGTGACCATGTGCGGAACGGTCGCTTGTGCTTTGGGCATCGGCTACCTGATGCAAAACGGATCGTCTGCGCAGCACAACGCTGCGCAGGACGGTGTTGATGTCGCGTCGGCATCAGAGCAGTCTTCGGTTTTGTCCGGGCTGCAGGATATCGTTTTGACTTCAGCCACACCATCTGACGCACTTCCCGGCAAGACAGCACCGGCACCTCGCGGGGTTCCCTCTGCCGTCAGACCGACAGATTGCAATATCAGCGCCCGCGCTACCGCTGTACCGGGCGCGATGGCCCGCCTGACAATCAAAGCGCCTTGTAACGCGGAAGAGCGGGTTGAAATCCATCATAGCGGCCTGACAGTCAGTCAGATGACCGACGCATCCGGCGCACTGCAAATGACGATCCCGGCCTTGTCAGAATATGCGATTTTTCTGATTTCATTCGAAGACGAAAGCGGCACTGTCGCCACCACTCACGTTTCTGACATTGCCAAATACAATCGCGTTGCGCTGCAATGGCAGGGTGAGACCGAATTGCAGATCCATGCTCTGGAATTCGGCGCCAGCTATGGCGGCGATGGCCACGTTTGGGATGATGCTTCGGCGCAAGGGACCGGCGATATTGTGCGACTTGGTCAACAGGGGTTGAGCAAAACGCAGAATATCGAAGTTTATTCCTTCCCGGCCGGCGCTTCAGATCAGTCTGGCACAATCGATCTGACGGTCGAGGCGGAAGTGACCGAGGCAAATTGCGGGCATACCCTGAACGTGCAAGCGTTAGAGCTTTTGTCCGACCGCCGCCTACGGTCCCGCGACATGTCGCTGGACCTACCCGATTGTTCACGCGCAGGTGAGTTTCTGGTGTTGAATAATCTGCTCTCAGACCTGACAATCGCGGCAAAGTAATCCGCAGGCAGGTTTGACTCTCTTATGACATTGTTCCGTGTAGCGGCAGCTGCGCTGATTTCATTTGCCACCGGCGCTTTGGCGCAGGACATCACGCTGACGTCGCATGACGGCAAGGTCGAAGTGACCGGCAATCTGCTGGGCTTTGACGGCGAATTTTATCGCGTTGAGACACAGTTTGGCCCGCTGACAGTAGATGGCTCAGGCGTCACCTGCGATGGCCCTGCATGCCCCAATCTGACGGATTTTGTAGCTGAGCTTTGGTTTTCCGGCTCATCCGTTATGGCTGAAACGGTTCTTCCTGCATTGATCATCGGGTTCGCGCAGCAGGAGAACCTGACCGCAACCCCCGCCCGCGTGGATTCGGACAGTTTTGTCTATGAACTCAAACAGACCAACCGTTCTGCACCGCTGGCACGGTTTTATTTTGATGTCGGAACGACTGCACGTGGATTCAGTGATCTTGTTGCGGATCAGACGGACATCGTGATGGCCCAGCGGGAAGTGCGCGAGTCAGAACGCGAGGAAGCCGAAACTGCAGGTCTGGGTGATCTGAAACGGGCGCGGCGCTCGCGCGTCATTGCGTTGGACGCAATGGTGCCGGTGGTGGCCCCGGAAAGCACGATGCAGCAAATCTCGATGGCGGATTTGGCACGCATTCTGTCCGGTGATGTGACCAATTGGGTGGATTTGGGCGGCCCGGACGCGCCGATTGCCCTGCATGTCCCGGAAATGGGATCCGGGCTTGCACAAGCTGTTGAAGACCAGGTTTTGAAAACCGTGGACGCAGAGTTGTCACCGACAGCGATCCCGCACAGCCGAGTCCGCGATCTGACAGATGCTGTGGCCAAAGACCCCTTTTCGATTGGGATAGCCAGCAAAGCCACAGCTGATGCCACGCGTGCCCTACCGTTGACCGGAGGCTGCGGTCATCCGCTTGCCGCCACCCGACAATCAATCAAGACCGAGGATTATCCGCTGACCCTGCCGATGTTCCTCTACCTGCCGGACCGGCGTCTGCCACGCATCGCACGGCAGTTTCTGGCATATACCCAAAGCCCTGGCGCGCAGATGGCGATACGGGGCGCTGGTTATGTGGACCAATCGCCCGAAACTCTGCCAATTGACGTGCAGGGCGACCGGCTTGCCAACGCTATTGTCACCGGCGGCGCTGAGGTAGAGCTGGAGGAATTACAGCGCATGATAGAAACGCTGCGCCCCTTGTCGCGCCTGTCCTTGTCCGTTCGGTTTGAACCCGGATCGTCGCGGCCCGATGCGCAATCCCGTTCAAACATCCAACACCTGGCGCAGATGCTTGAGACGGGAACGCTTAAGGCGCGCAAACTGGTGTTTGCCGGCTTCAGCGACGGTGACGGCGGGGCAGCCGCCAATGCCCGCATCGCCTTGCGGCGCGCGCAAACCGTGCGAAATACTGTGCTGGCGGCCATGGAATCGTCATCGCCCGAGGGTATCGAGATTTCAGCCGAAGGCTTTGGCGAGGCGATGCCAATGGCCTGTGATGACACGGAATGGGGCCGCAAGGTTAACCGCCGCGTCGAAATCTGGGTTCAATAAGCGCTACAGGTACCCTTCCGACCGAAAGCTCAACTCGGTCGATTTACCGATGATCAGGTGATCGTGCAAAGTTAGCCCCAACGCCAAGCAAGCATCCTGAATGCGGTTGGTCATATCGATATCCGATTGCGAGGGCGTCGGATCGCCAGACGGGTGGTTATGGGCCAAGATCAAGGCCGAGGCATTCAGCTCCAGCGCCCGTTTCGCCACCTCGCGCGGATAGACCGGCACGTGATCGACCGTGCCTTTGGCCTGCTCTTCATCCGCGATCAGAACGTTTTTGCGATCCAGATAGAACACCCGGAACTGCTCGGTCTCACGATGGGCCATGGTGGTGTGACAATAATCCAGCAGAGCATCCCAGCCCGAGATCACATGCCGCTGCATCACCCGCGCACGCGCCATTCGGTGGGCGCAAGCTTCAAGGATTTTCAGATCAGTGATCACGGTATCGCCCACGCCCTTGATCTGGCGCAGCCGTTCTTCAGGCGCGGTCAACACGCGGTTGAAATCGCCAAACGCATCCATCAACGCACGCGCCAACGGCTTCACGTCCTGCCGGGGGATGGACCGGAACAGCACCAGTTCCAGCAACTCGTAATCCGGCATCGCCGCTGACCCGCCTGCCATGAACCGTTCGCGCAGCCGCTTGCGATGGTCTTTGATGTAGGAGGGTAACCGACCAGAGGGCAGCGGCTGCGCGGGTGCTTCGTCCGTGTCAAACAGCATAGGGGCTTCGGCAAAGGCGTTCTGGGTCATGGGTTCATCCTGACGCAGAATCGGTTTCCGATTGGTTAACGCGCCTCGCCTGCCATGCGCGCAGTGGCGCGGCGGACAATCATGTGCAGAAGGATCGAAAACACACCCAGCGTCAGCATTGCCGCGAACATCAGGTCGGTTTTAGCGCGACCATTGGCCAGCAGCATCAGATAGCCCAGCCCTTGCGACGAACCGACCCATTCGCCAATCACCGCACCGATTGGTGCATACACCGCCGCCAGACGCATCCCCGAAGCCAGCGAAGGCAGCGCCGCCGGAATACGGATGTGCCACAGGACCGACCGTTTGCTGGCCTGCATCGTGCGCGCCAAATCCAGATAGCCCGGGGGTGTGCGCATCAACCCGTCAAAGAAAGACGAGGTGATCGGGAAATAGATGATCAGCACCGCCATCGCGACCTTGGACCACAGACCATAGCCAAGCCACAGGGTTAGCAACGGCGCCAACGCAAAAACCGGCAGCGCCTGAGTGAACACCAGCATCGGCTGCACCAACACCCGCGCAGCACGCGAATTCGCCAATTGAAGTGCTGTGATGACGCCCAGAACCGTTCCAACAGCCAAGCCTATGACAACTTCTACTGCGGTGATCCACGCATGTTCGGCGATCACCCACCTGTTTTGCCACCAGGTTTCGGCCACCACAGCGGGGCCGGGCAGGATGAACTTTGGCAACCCGGTCAGGCTTACGATGCCCTGCCAGATCACCAGTGCAAACAGAGTCGCTGCCAACGCGGACAGGTACTTCATACCGCGTCCTCCCGCAGAAGTCGTAGCAACGCACCCTGAGTTTCCAGCGTTTCCAGATCATCCACACTACGTGGGGCCGGAGCATGAGGCGGGTCGCAAGGGGTCAGACCATGTTCGGTCATGACAACAATGGATTGCCCCAAGCGCGCGGCTTCACCGGGGTCATGCGTGACCAGAAGAACCGTCCGCCCAGCCAGCGCCTCGGCCGCCAGATCCTGCATATCGGCACGGGTTCGGGCATCGAGCGCTGAAAAGGGTTCGTCCAGCAGAACGATAGGTCGGTCTTCCATCAGGGTGCGCGCCAGTGCAACACGCTGCCTTTGGCCCCCCGACAGCTCGGACGGTTTCTTGGTCATATGATCCTGCAGGCGCATCCGTTTGATCAGGCGGTCGCGCCGATCCAAATCAGGCTTTTCACCCCGCAGGCGCGCACCAAGCGAAACGTTCTGCGCCACAGTCGCCCAGGGCAACAGTAGGTCGTCCTGCGCCATGTAAGCCACCCGATCCGAGACCGGCAAACCGTCGCTTGCTGTGATCTGGCCCGAGAACTCGGCCCCGGTTTCCAATCCGGCAATCAACCGCAAAACGGTGGTTTTTCCCACGCCCGATCCGCCCAGCAAACAGGTCCATGCCCCTGCCCCAAGGGTCAGGGTCAACGGAGCGAACAAGGTTGCGCCGTCGATTTTAGCAGACCCGTTTATGGTCAGATCAGGCGCAGGGGTCACGGGGTCAGTCCCATTTGCCAGAAATTCACTTCCAATTCCGTCGCCGTTCGGAAGGTTTGACACAAACGATCCCAGCGGGGTGAAGATTCAAAATCCGCTCCAACACGCCGCGTTAGAGCCGAATCCAGCAACTCGCCCACCGCTTTGCAAGCGCCTTGATATTCTTCACCGGCATAGGTGTTGATCCAGTCGAGATAGGTATCGGACGTCGCTTCCTCCGCCAGCTGGGTACCGATCTCACCATAGCCCATAACGCAGGGGGCCAGCGCTGCCAGCAGGTCCAGCAGATCGCCGCTGTATCCGGCCTCAAGTACAAACCGCGTGTAGGCCAGGTTTTCAGCGCGCTCAGGGGTAGAGAACAGCTCCTCCTGAGAAATTCCGGCAGCCTCACAGATACCGATGTGCAGTTGCATTTCTTCCGCGACTAAAGCGTTCACGGTGCCGACCGCTGTCAGCATTTCGGAATGCGTTTCCGATTTCACTACTGCCAAAGCCCAGGCACGAGAAAAATGGATCAGAAACACGTAATCCTGACGCAGATAGTGAAGAAACGCCTCACGCGACAGCGTGCCGTCTTTCATCCCTTCGACAAAGGCGTGGCGGGTATAATCCCGCCACGGCCCCTGCGCCGCGTCACGCATCAGCGCGAAGGCTTTGCCATACCCGCTCATTGTGCGGTCACGTCGATAGTCAGATCACTGACCGGAAGGATACTGTCGATCATGCCGCTTTCATTCAGGAACGCCTCGAACCGGGCATAGCGACCGGCATCAAAGCCTGCGGGGCGCAGTGCAAAACGTGGCAGCGTGTCGACCCAGGCGCGGGCGTTCAGCTCATCCTGCAGTTCAGGTGACGTGCTTGCGAAGATCTCCCAGCTTTTTTCCGGGTTGTTGACGATATACTGGGTCGCCTTTTCGGTCGCGGCCAAAAAGCGGGCGATCTTGTCTTTGTCCATCGTCTCGGGGTTGGCGACATAAATCAGCTCATCGTAGGATGGCACGCCTTCTTCCTCGATGTAAAAACAAGTGCCCGGACGACCTTCGATATCCATCTGGTTGAGTTCAAAGTTTCGGTAAGCCCCGATAACCGCATCGACCTGACCGGTCATCAGCGAGGGCGAGAGCGAGAAGTTGACGTTGATCAGCTCAACATCGTCCAAAGCAACGTCATATTTGCCCAGCACGGTGCCCAGAATGGCCTCTTCAACTCCAGCGACAGAGAAACCGATCTTCTTACCCTTAAGATCGGCGGGCGATTTGATTGGGCCGTCTTCCAGTACCAAAAGGCAGTTCAACGGTGTTGCAACCAGTGTACCAACGCGTTTCAGGGGCAGCCCTTCGTGGATTTGCAGATGCAGCTGGGGCTGATACGACACAGCCAGTTCTGCCTGACCAGCAGCCACCAGACGCGGTGGGGCGGACGGGTCCGCAGGCGGGACGATTTCAACCTCAAGCCCCTGCTCGGCGAAATAGCCGTTTTCCTGCGCCACAATAATAGGGCCGTGGTCAGGATTTATGAACCAATCCAGCAGAACGGTCATCTTGTCTTCGGCCCAAGCTGGCGCGGCGGCCAGAAGGGCAATGGCTGTCATCAGCTTTTTCATGTCTCGCGTTTCCTTTTCGCTCACGAGGTTGAGGCCGCGACAAGGACGATCTCGCCCGGCCAATCTGGTTGTAACTGTTCGGCAGCGCGCCACGATCGCAGGCCAGTGGCGCAGCAAAGCGCAAGCCTTTTGCCTTTGTTAGGGTCTATTTCATGCAGATCTGCCGGCGATACGCGGATGGCGTCTGGATGGGCCGGAACTGGGGCCTCTGCCACACCGCGCAGTTCCACGATCTGGTCCGCATCCTTTAGCTGACTGGCAGACAGGAACCGAAAACGTGTATTCGGCTCGGGTGCATCGTCAAACCGGAACCCGGTACTGCGCAGGTTACGCGCGTCATACTGCACCATCTGCCCCAAAGGAGAGGGTTCCAACCCCAAGATCAGGTTCAGCACCATCTGGGCCTGCATCGCCCCGATCACGCCAACCACCGGACCCAGAACGCCCGCTGTCGCGCAGCTGGCCCCACTGTCCGGCGCATCCGGGAACACAGCGCGCAGGGATGGCGCACCACCACAGAACCCGCCGACATAGCCCGAAAGCCCCAGGACTGAGGCGCTGATCAACGGTTTGCCTTGCTCCTGGCACGTGTCCGACAGAATATAGCTGGCTGCGTAACTGTCGGCGCAATCCAAAACGACGTCGGCTTGCGCGACAAGAGAGGCCGCGTTTTCATTGGTGAGCGCGTGATTGAGGGCGACAAGGTCAACCTCGGAGTTCAACGCGCGGCACCGGTCGGCAGCCCGGTCTGCTTTGGGGCGTCCGCAGTCGGCCTCAGCAAACAAGGTTTGCCGGTGCAGGTTCGACAGATCCACAGTGTCACCATCGACAATTGTGATCCGCCCCACACCACCCCCGGCCAAAAGCGGAAGGACCGGCGCGGCCAACCCGCCTGCGCCCACCACCAGAACACGGGCCGATGAAAGACGCCCCTGCCCTGCGGCACCCACTTCGGGCAGTAGCGTCTGACGGGCATAGCGGCTCATCGCGTCGCCTCGATCCACGCGCGGACCCGCGCTTCGGGGTCGGCGTTCAGGGTGATGTCCGTCACGGCCGAGACAATATCGGCCCCAGCTGCCAGCACGCCTCCCGCGCGCTCGACGCTCATGCCGCCGATGCCAACCAAGGGAATGTCGCCAACACGTGCCTTCCATTCGGTCACGCGGGGCAGGCCCTGTTGATGCCATTTCATCTTTTTCAGGATGGTGGGATAAACCGGTCCCAGCGCCACATAGTCCGGATCCATGGCAAGCACACGCTCAAGCTCATCTTCGTCATGGGTGGAAACACCCAGTTTTAGACCCGCTTTTCGGATAGCTTTCAGGTCAGCCTCATCCAGATCCTCTTGCCCCAGGTGAATCCAGTCGCACCCCAGATCAATGGCATGTTGCCAGTAATCATTGATCACCAAAACTGCGCCATGATCACGGCACAAATCGTGCGAGGCCGCTATCTGTTCGCGCACCTCATCATCCGGCTGATCCTTGACGCGCAGCTGCACCAGTTTGACACCCAGCGGCAACATCCGTCGCAGCCAGTCCGAGTGATCGAAGATCGGATAAAAACGGTCCAGCGTCATGACAGGAATGCCTTTCCAACAACAGGGGTAGAAGGTTCAGCCATATCGCGCGCCTCGATCGGGTCCGCCTGATGGGCCAACTGCCCGGCCAGTGTCGCCTGCGCCATCGCTTTGGCCATCAGCACGGGATCTCCGGCGCGGGCCACGGCTGTGTTCAACAGCACGGCGTCATAGCCCAGCTCCATCGCGTAGGCGGCATGGCTGGGCAAGCCGATACCAGCATCGACCACCAGCGGAACATCCGGAAATTCGGCCCGCATCGCACGCAAAGCATATTCGTTGTTCAGACCACGCCCAGACCCAATGGGCGCCCCCCAGGGCATCAGCACCTCGCACCCCGCTTCCAGCAGGCGTTCGCCCACGATCAGGTCTTCGGTGGTATAGGGGAACACCTGAAATCCGTCTTCGGTCAGGATGCGGGCGGCTTCGACCAATTGGAACACATCCGGTTGCAGGCTGTCGGTGTGCCCAATCAGTTCCAGTTTGATCCACGGGGTCTCAAACACCTCGCGGGCCATATGGGCTGTGGTCACGGCCTCTTTTACAGTGTGGCACCCAGCGGTGTTGGGCAGGATCAGGACGCCCAGTTCCCGGATCATCTGCCAAAAGGTCTGTCCGGCCCCGGATTCACGGCGCAGGGAAACCGTTGCAACACCCGCACCGCTGTCACGGAAAGCCTGCTCCAGAATGGCAGGGCTGGGGTATTGGGCCGTGCCGAGCATCAAGGGGTTGGGCAGTTCGGTTCCGTAGAAGGTTTTCATGCTCACCCCCCTTGCATCGGTGCAACAACTTCGACACGGTCGCCATCGGCCAGTTTGTGCGCGACACGCAGGCTGGACGGCACGAAGTCTTCGTTTACTGCGGTGGCAACGCGGCCAGTGAAGCCGCATTCGTCCAGCAGCTCTGCCAAGGTTTCGGCGCGTACGTCCCGCGCCTCTCCGTTAAGCACGATCTTCATCGACCATCTCCGAATGAGTGTTGTCCAACGCCAGATCCGCCACACCTTGTGCCAAAGCCGGGGCCAGCAGGTAACCATGCCGATAGAGCCCGTTGGCGTAGATTGTCCGACCCAAGCGACGGATGCGGGGCAAATTGTCTGGAAAGGCAGGGCGCAGATCGACACCGATTTCCAGCACCTCAGCCTCACCAAAGGCCGGGTTCAGAGCATAAGCCGCGCTGAGCAGTTCCAGCATGGACCGGGCCGTGATGCGGCTGCTGTCTTCGCTTTCGATCATGGTCGCGCCCAGCATGTAGATGCCATCGCCCCTCGGCACGATATAAAGCGGCATCCGGGGGTGCAAAAGACGCACGGGACGGGTCAGTGTCACGTCCGGGCAACGCACGACCAGCATTTCACCCTTCACACCCCGAAGATCATGAAGATATTCTCTCGCGTGCAGTCCGCGGCAGTCGATAGCGTTCTCAAGCTGCGCGGGTGCCAGTTTCCGGTGGAACTCCACCCCTTGCTCTTTCAGACCTCGATAGAGGTCCTGCAACGCCTGACGGGGATCAAGGTGGGCTTCCTGGTCAAAGAACAGACCTTTCCCAAACCCGTGCAGATCAGGCTCTAACTCGTTTATTTTCGCGCGATCAGCATCCACATACGCCTCGGTCCGGCGCGCGAATCTGCGTAGGTCTGGCAGGTCCCGAGTATTGGCGACAACCAGCGTACCGCACCGCTGTACCTTTGTGCGGCCTTCCCACCAGTCGATGGCCTGCTGACCCAGTCTCAGCACCGGTTCTTCCGCGTTTTCATATTCACACCAGGGGGCCAGCATGCCCCCGGCCCACCACGAACACCCGTGCGGGCCTGGCGAGCCGCCGGGATCAAACACCTGCACCTTCGCGCCGCGCGACACCAGTTCGCTGGCCACGGCCAGACCGGCGACCCCGGCTCCTATTACAGACCAGACGGTCACTTGGGCCAGACCTGATGGAAATGATGCACCGGACCATGCCCGGAACCCACGTTCAGTTCATCTGCGCGTGCAATCGCGCCTTGCAGGTATTCATGCGCCTGCGCAGCGGCCTCCTTCAAAGGCAGACCCTTTGCCAAACCCGCGGCAATCGAGGATGACAGGGTGCATCCGGTCCCATGCGTGTTTTTGGTATTCCTGCGCGGGGCCTGAAATTCTGCCACGATACCCGTCGGATCGATGAGCAAATCATGACACATCTCGCCCGCACCGTGACCGCCCTTCATCACCACAGCGCGCGCACCCAAAGCGCAAAGGGCCTGACCCTGCGCGGCCATCTGCTTTGGGGTTTTGGCCTCTTCTGCGTCCAACAGGCAGGCGGCTTCGGGCAGGTTTGGGGTCAAAACCGTCGCCATCGGCAACAACACATCGCGCAAGGTCTGGATTGCCTCTTGCGCCAGCAAGGCGTCACCGGACTTGGCGATCATCACCGGGTCCAGAACAATGGGGCCCTGAAAGTCGGCCAGCCCCTTGGCGACGGTCTGAATGATCTCGGGTGTTGCCAGCATTCCGATTTTTACAGCTTTGACATCCAGATCGCCCAAAACGGCGTGAATTTGCGCCTCGATCACGTCCAGAGGGATACCATGCACCGCTGTGACGGCCTGCGTGTTCTGTGCTGTGACGGCGGTGATCACGCTGGCCCCAAAAACACCAAGTGCTGACATGGCCTTCAGATCGGCCTGTATCCCGGCACCGCCGCCGCTGTCGGATCCCGCAATGGTCAGGGCAATTGCAGCCATGTCGTCGCTCCATCTTCTTTGGGCAACGATGTAGGAAAACTGTCTGCATTCATAAGACCGTTCCCTACGCCGGAATTGCCCGGATCAGGTTCGATGGGTTAGCGCAGCCGCGCCTCTCAGCCCTGCGATCAGGGCACCCCAACGGTTGGCGCAGACAATCTCAGCCACCGACGCCAAACGCAAGAGCCAATTGGGCGCAATCGGCCTGCAAACTGGATATATTGCTGACCCGTATTGTCACACGCATAGCAGGGCAGCAGACGCACAACGAAAAAAGCGCGGCACCCGGGACCGGAAAACCGCGCCTTTTGATCGGTCTAAAAGCAATCAGACGCGCGTTGACGCCTGATGCAAATCGATCAGCTTTTGCCTTTCCAGGGCACCAGAACACGTTCGGCCCAGCGCATCAGCATGTCGATACCGAACCCGATGACACCAATCAGGATGATACCCATGATCACGATGTCGGTGTTCTGGAATTTCGAGGCAACCATGATCATCATGCCGGCCCCTTTTTCAGCGGCGACCAGTTCTGCAGCCACAACCGTACCCCAGCAGACGCCCATAGCCACCCGCGCTCCGGTGAATATCTCGGGCAGTGAGTTAGGGATGATCACATAGCGCATCACCTGCCACTTCGACGCCCCAAGGGAATAGGCCGCGTGTACCTTTGAGATGTTCACGCCGGACACACCAGAACGGGCCGCAATCGCCATAATCCAAAGCGCCGCCAGGAACAGCAGGATGATCTTGCCGCCTTCTCCGATCCCGGCCCAGATGATCACCAGCGGAATCAGAGCCAGCGGAGGCACCGGGCGCATGAATTCAACGATCGGGTCGAACCACCCACGGAACCAGTTGGAAAGCCCCATGGCATAGCCCAACGGAATGCCCACAAGCGATCCCAGCAGGAAGCCCACGATCACGCGGAACAGCGAATAACCCAGATGCTCCCAAAGGGTGAAGTTCCGGAAGCCTTCGCTGGCAATCTCACCCAAGCGTTCGAAAACGTTTTCCGGAGCGGGCAGCCAGATCGGCTCCATCTGCCAGCCTTTGTCCGGGTCAATATTGAGCGTGCCGCGCTGCGACATGACCACACGGCCGAAGTCGGTGTTCACAACACCACCCGGCTCAATCGGCTGACCATTCACAGCAACGATCTTGGCCCCCTCGTCGCGACCGACCTCATCATTTCGGTCAAGACGGGCCAGCTTGCTGCGATAAGCCTGAACCACTACGGCATCGTCCTTGGCAAATCCGTCGCCGGGTGCGACCTCGGGTTCGTCCACCGGTGCGTCCGCAGGGTGCACAATCACCGTCACCGTGGCGTCATCGGTCTGACCATCAGCCGTTTCCACTGTGTAGGTGAACGTGCCTTCTCCGACATACGGTCCGGGCGCGTGTAAAAAGGATGGCAGCAGGGTCGATCCAGTGAATGCGCCCCAAAGCACGAAGATGGCGATGATCGAGATGATTGACGCCTTGCGATCCGAGACAACGGCGCTTTCATCGCCGAAAGTGACCGTCTTAAGAGACGTGAAATCATGTCGGTCTGTGCCAGCGGTGACCAATTTGACCACAAAGAAGGCACCGATGAAAATCGCGATATAGATCAGAATGGGGATCATTGCGCTGCCTCCGTCCGACCCATGATTTCTTCTTCCATGTCCCAGATCATGCCCAGGATCTCTTCGCGGTTGGTGGCGAAGTCAGGGTGTTTCTTGACCTCACGCAGATCCTGGTCAACGCCCATGTCCGCAAAGGGCAGACGATATTCCTTGTGAATGCGCCCCGGTCTTGGGGCCATCACCAGCAGACGCTCGCCCAGCAGCAGCGCCTCTTCGACCGAGTGGGTGATCAGGATGATGGTCTTGCCGGTCTCTTTCCAAAGTTTCAAAACCAGCGATTGCATTTTTTCACGGGTCAGTGCGTCCAGCGCGCCCAGCGGTTCGTCCATCAGGATGACATCGGGGTCATTTGCCAGACACCGTGCCAGCGCCACACGCTGCTGCATCCCGCCAGACAGCTCGTAGATCGCCTTTTCCTTGAAATCCTGCAGGCCCACGACCTCAAGCAGATGATCGACCTCGGCCGCGTATTGCGCTTCCTTCTGGCCCTTCATCCGGGGACCAAAGCTTACATTGTCACGCACGCTCATCCATTCGAACAAAGCGCCTTTTTGAAACACCATGCCACGTTCGGCATCAGGGCCAGTGACCGTGTGTCCGTTCATCACGATCTGCCCTTCGGTCGGGGCCAGAAAACCCGCAACGATGTTCAGCAGTGTGGTCTTGCCGCAACCCGAGGGGCCCAGCACGCTCATCAACTCGCCTTCGTTCAGATGCAACGTGACATCTTTCAACGCCTGCACCGCCGTTCCGTTAGGCAGGTCGAAGCGCATGGAGATGTTTTCGATGGATAAACCTGTCATATCCGTCTCTCTGTGGATAAGGGCGCGCCCACGCGCAGGCGGCGCACCCGATTGCCGGGGAAAGACCGGCATGCGCATCGAAATGCGACACGCCGGACCATGTTATTTGCCGTCGGCAATCTTCATCGGTTCAATGTTGACCGAGTCGTCATAGCTGTCCAAAGCGCCATCGATGCTACCAGCCGCGACAAACACATCTGCAACGCCTTTCATGAAGGTTTGAACGTTGCCGCCCAGCCATTTCTGCGACAGCTGGTCATCCATGCTGGGGAAGCCCATCGTTCCGATAGCGGCGCGCGCACCGTCGAGGTCCATGCCGGATTCCTTGGCAACAACCTCAAGCATCGCGTCACCGCCTGCACCCGAGTTCCAGCGCTCATTTGCATCTGCTGTCACCTGCAGGAACTGTGCGACCAGTTCCGGGTTTTCCGAGATAAAGCTTTCCGGGGCTGAGGTTACGTCGAACACCAGAATACCCAGCTCTTCCTTCTCGGCACCGGTCAACAGAACGTTGCCGTGCTCTTTCATCCGGGACAGACCGCCGCCATATCCGCAGGCGAAATCAACCGCGCCCTGGCTCAGGGCTGCGGCACCTTCGGGCGGGGCCATGTCGACAACTTCAAGGCTGGCCAGATCGATTCCGAAATGGTCCATCTGACGCAGGAAGCCATAGTGTGCGGCGGTACCCAGTGGAACGGCGACCTTTTTACCGGCCAGTTCGCTGGCGTTTTCCTTGTCGATCTCCAGCGCTTCTGAAACGACGCAGTTGTCATTCTCGGAATACGTCACGGCGACATCAACCACCTGAATCGCCTGACCCGCAGAGGCGGCGACAACAAAAGGCGGAATGCCCTGGCTGACCGCAATCTGCACGTCGCCAGACGCCATGGCTGCGCTCATCGCGGTGCCGGTTTCAAAACTGACCCAGTTGACCTTGAGGCCAAGCGCTTCGTCATAGGTTCCATTCGCTTTGGCTTCCAACATGGGCAGGGGCCATTCCAAGAAGTATGCGACAGTGATTTCTTCCAGATCTTGTGCAAGCGCCGAGTGGCTTGTCAGCGCAAGCACACTGGTCGCTGCGAGAGTGGCGAGTGTTTTCTTCATAGTATCCTCCGGTTGGGTCACTTTTTGTTTTCAGCGTGAACCGCCGTATTTCTTTTGAGAGAGTTGCGTGCATCTTTCGGCACAGCGCCGCGTATTGTGTTGGGTACGCCGCTTATCTTGAAACCCTCACTCTATCGTTGTGCAGAACAGGTGTTCTGAAATGGAACACTAGTGAGTGCGCGTTCTTTACGTCAACTGTTTATTGTTCAACTATACATAAACGAGCGTTGAAAAGCTTGAAATGAACAAAAACTCGTCGTAGTTCTGCAATGCAGTAGATATAGGATCAGGCATGGCAAGACCGACAGACAGCTCTATCGTCGCAAAATGCGCAAAAATCATGGACGTCCTGACCCATGCGAAGCGGCCGATGGTGTTTTCGGACATTGTCGCACAGACTGGTTTCGTCAAAAGTTCGTGCCACCGTGTTTTGGCTGTTCTTCAAAGCGAAGGATTGGTCGAGTACGAAAAAACCGGCAGAACCTACAAGCCCGGTCCACGGTTTCAGGCCTGGGCACGTGCAGGGTTCCGCCACCCTGATCTGCAGCAAGTCGTAGCCGAACCTGTTGACCGTCTCAGTGAAGAGACCGGCATGAACATAGCGTTGTCCGTGCTGGACGGCGATACCATTCTGTACCTGCGAACGTCCAACCATGTCGCGATTCGATATGCAGCGCGAACGGGTGATCACGCGCCGTTGCATTGCACCGCTGCAGGCAAGGTTTTTCTTGCGTTTATGTCCGAGAAACAGCGCCGTTCCGTGCTGGAATCATCTGGTTTGGAGAAGTTTACCGAGTTCACCCGAACCCGCCTGCCAGAGCTTGAAGCGGACCTTGAAGTCGTTCGGAACCAGGGCTACGCGATGGTCGTGAAAGAAGAATTCCTGCAGGTCATGGGCATGTCCGCCCCGATCTGGAATGAACAGGGCAAAGTTGCCGCCTGCCTATCCATGTGGACTTTGACGGCGGACAACACACCTGACGAATTGCGTGCAAATCTCGACTTGCTGAAACAAACCGCCGCCGAGATTTGTGACCGAATCGGAGGCGAGGCCCCGGAATAACTTGACTTGATGGCCAAAGCATAGCTATCGAATATTAGAATTGAGTTCTGATATGCGGGAGTATTATGCTTGCAACGCCACATGCTGTGGTGACACGGCCGAACTCGCTTTGGGCGGCCACTGCACCGAAGAAGCCCGAAAATCCGCACATGTCCGGCGATCTACAAGCCGATGTGGCCATAATAGGCGCCGGGTTCACTGGTCTGCGCGCTGCATTGTTTCTGGCCGAAGCAGGCACGTCCGTAGTTGTTCTTGATGCAGGGGATGTGGGCTGGGGCGCGTCGGGGCGAACCGGTGGGCAGGTCAATCCGATGCTGCCATTCAACTCGCCCAAGGATCTGCGCCGCATGCTGGGCGAGACCTATTTTGAGCGCCTGACCGAAGCGTCGCTGAATTCCGCAGACGAATTGTTTGCTCTGATCGATACCTATCAAATCCCGTGTCAGGCGCGACAAAAAGGATGGCTGCGCGTGCTGCACAATAACCGGGCATTGCGCAAGGCCGAAGCGGATGTGAAAGCGTGGAACGAATTTGGCGCAGGAATGGAGATTCTGCGCGGGGACGAACTGAGACAAACATCAGGCACACGCGCTTATTCCAGTGGAGTTGTGACCCCGCGCGGCGGCGCGGTACAGCCAATGATGCTGGCGCGCGGCGTGGCAGATGCCGCCCAGCAACGCGGCGTTTCGATTTTTGGAAACAGCGCTGTCACCTCGATGAACAAAGTCGGCAGTAAGTGGCAATTGCGCACAGCTCAGGGCGTCGTCACGTCTGACGTCGTGATCGTCGCCACCAATGGCTATACCGGTCCGCTGGTGCCGAAACTGTCCAACAGCATCCTGCCTCTGCCCCCGATCCAGATCGCAACAGATCCTCTGCCGGACGACGTTATCGCTTCGATTCTGCCACAGGGGCACACAATCTCGGACAGCCGACGTATCATCATGTATGCTCGGCGTGAGCCGGACAATCGGTTGGTCTATGGTGGGTTGGGGCGCGTGGATCGCGCGGGCAAGCTGGGCGGCTTCGACTGGCTTCAACGGGACGCCGAACGCGTTTTCCCTCAGTTAAAAGGTGCCAACTGGTCCCATCGCTGGGGCGGGCGCATCGCGGTTACCGACGACCACCTGCCCCACCTGCATGAACCTCAGCCGGGTCTTTTAATCGGTCTTGGATATAATGGGCGCGGCGTTGCGATGTCGCATGTCATGGGCCGTGTTTTAGCCGAGCGGGCATTGGGCACTGACCCTGAGTCTCTGACCTTTCCAACAACCCCGGTGCGAGCCATGTCCTATCGCCCGTTCAAGGTTGCAGGTCTGGGAACGGCGATCTGGTCGATGCGTTTGATGGATTGGCTAGAAACCAGGTAGCGTCAAACGACACCGAGACGTGTTGGTTTTCACAACGGCCAGAACGTAAAAGAGGCGGCAAACGCCGCCTCTGTCTTAGCCTTTCATTCCATCCCAGAAGGATTTGACGGAAGAGAAAAAGCTTTTGGATTCCGGGTGGTTGTCTTCACCCAGATCCTCAAACTCACGCAGCAGCTCTTTCTGACGGCTCGTCAGATTGACCGGAGTTTCCACCGCCAGTTCGATGAACATATCGCCAACACCACTACCACGCAGCGCAGGCATGCCTTTGCCGCGCAGGCGCATCTGGCGACCTGATTGGCTACCTGCCGGAATCTGGACACGACCCCGTCCACCATCGATGGTCGGCACTTCGATCGAACCGCCCAGCGCGGCCTTGGCCATGCTGACCGGAACCCGGCAATAAAGGTTCACGCTGTCGCGCTCGAACAGCTTGTGGTCAGAGACCTCGACAAAGATATAGAGATCGCCCGGAGGACCACCGCGCATCCCAGCTTCACCCTCGCCAGCAAGCCGAATCCGTGTTCCGGTTTCGACCCCAGCCGGGATATTGACGGACAAGGCACGGTCTTTTTCAACACGGCCTGATCCCTGGCACGATTTGCAGGGGTTCTTGATGATCTGACCCAGCCCCGAACAGGTCGGGCAGGTGCGCTCGACCGTAAAGAAGCCCTGCTGCGCCCGTACTTTGCCCATGCCGGAACAAGTAGGGCAGGTTGTGGGTTCAACACCGCCTTCCGCGCCGGTTCCGTCACAGGACGAGCAGGCCACGGCCGTAGGGACGTTGATGGTTTTCTGAAGGCCCGAGAACGCCTCTTCCAGCGTCACGCGCAGATTATAGCGCAGGTCCGATCCGCGCGCGGCACGACGACCGCCGCCGCCACCGCGTTGACCACCCATGAAATCGCCGAACAGATCGTCGAAAACGTCCGAGAACGCGCTCGAGAAATCGCCCTGACCAAAGCCGCCGCCGGGACGTCCACCGCCACCCATACCGTTTTCAAATGCGGCATGACCAAAGCGGTCGTAAGCTGCTTTTTTGTCGGCGTCGCGCAGCACGTCATAGGCTTCGTTCGCTTCCTTGAACTGCGCCTCAGCATCCGGGTTGTCCTTGTTGCGGTCGGGATGCAATTCCTTGGCTTTCTTGCGAAAACCCTTTTTGATCTCGTCCGCCGATGCACCTTTGGCTACGCCGAGCACATCGTAATAGTCGCGTTTTGACATCAGTATTTCCTTCTGCCTCAACGTAATCGGGCCGGCCCGGCAACCGGACCGGCCCAAATTGGCCCGGTTACCCGTTACTTACGCTTGTCGTCGTCCAGATCTTCGAACTCGGCGTCGACAATGTCATCGTCGCTCGGTGCTGCATCTGCGGCGGCAGGTTCGTCTTCAGCTTCCTCGGACTGCGCCTTATAGATGGCTTCGCCCAGCTTCATGGCCGCTTCTGTGACGTTCTGGATGCCCGACTTGATCTTGTCGGCATTCTCGGTCTCCAACTCGTCCTTCAGTGCGGCGATCGCCAGCTCGATGGCTTCGATTGTGGTCGGGTCGACCTTGTCGGAATGCTCTTCCATCGACTTCTCGGTCGAGTGGATGAGGCTTTCCGCCTGGTTCTTGGCGTCGACCAGTTCGCGGCGTTCCTTGTCGGCTTCCGCGTTCTCTTCGGCGTCCTTGACCATCTTTTCGATGTCCTCGTCGGACAGACCGCCCGAAGCCTGGATGGTGATCTTCTGCTCTTTGCCGGTGCCCTTGTCCTTGGCCGAAACCGAGACAATACCGTTGGCGTCGATGTCAAACGTCACCTCGATCTGAGGCATACCGCGCGGTGCGGGCGGGATGTCTTCGAGGTTGAACTGACCCAGGATCTTGTTGTCCGCAGCCATTTCACGCTCACCCTGGAACACGCGGATGGTCACGGCGTTCTGGTTGTCCTCGGCAGTCGAAAAGACCTGAGATTTCTTGGTCGGAATGGTCGTGTTGCGGTCGATCAGACGGGTGAACACGCCACCCAGCGTTTCGATGCCCAGCGACAGCGGAGTTACGTCCAGCAGAACAACGTCTTTGACGTCGCCTTGCAGAACACCGGCCTGAATGGCGGCGCCCATGGCAACCACTTCGTCCGGGTTCACACCCTTGTGCGGCTCTTTACCGAAGAATTTGGTGACCTCTTCGATCACTTTCGGCATCCGGGTCATACCACCGACCAGAACAACTTCGTCCACGTCAGCAGCCGACAGGCCAGCGTCTTTCAGAGCGGCGGCGCAAGGCTTCATCGACTTCTTGATCAGGTCCGCAACCAGCGATTCCAGCTTGGCACGGGTCAGTTTCATGACCATGTGCAGCGGCTGACCGTTCGAACCCATCGAGATGAACGGCTGGTTGATTTCGGTCTGCGAGGTCGAGGACAGCTCGATCTTGGCTTTCTCAGCGGCTTCTTTCAGACGCTGCAACGCCATCTTGTCGGCGGACAGATCGACGCCATGCTCTTTTTTGAACTCATCGGCCAGGTAGTTGACGATGCGCATGTCAAAGTCTTCACCACCCAGGAAGGTGTCACCGTTGGTCGATTTGACTTCGAACAGGCCGTCGTCGATTTCCAGGATGGTCACGTCGAAGGTACCACCGCCAAGGTCATAGACCGCGATGGTTTGGGTTTCTTCCTTGTCCAGACCATAGGCCAGAGCAGCCGCTGTCGGTTCGTTGATGATCCGCAGCACTTCCAGACCGGCGATTTTACCGGCGTCTTTGGTAGCCTGACGCTGTGCGTCGTTGAAGTATGCCGGAACGGTAATGACCGCTTGTGTGACTTCCTCACCCAGATAGCTTTCAGCCGTTTCCTTCATCTTACCCAGAGTGAAGGCCGAGATCTGGCTTGGGGAGTACTTTTCACCGCGGGCTTCGACCCACGCGTCGCCGTTGCCGCCATCAACGATGGCGTACGGCACCATCTTCTTGTCTTTTTCGACTTCTGCATCATCCACGCGACGACCGATCAGGCGCTTGACGCCAAAGATCGTGTTGTCGGGGTTGGTGACCGCCTGACGTTTTGCAGGCTGACCGACCAGGCGCTCATCTTCGGTGAAGGCGACGATCGAGGGCGTGGTCCGCGCCCCTTCGGCGTTTTCGATGACCTTCGGCTGCGAGCCGTCCATGATGGCCACACACGAGTTGGTGGTTCCGAGGTCAATCCCGATTACTTTTCCCATTTTTGCAATCCCTTTCTCTTCAAGGCGATGTCTCGAGAACCGGACCCGTTTCGGCATCCCGTCCCCGATCTGATGTGCGCGACAGCACTACCATCGCGCGTCCCGGCGTATATAAGGGCCAGACCAAGGGCCTGCAAGCACCGTAAAAGGCAGGTTTTCGGGAATCTGTGGCCTTTTTTGGCAAGGATTTGGAAAGGATTGGGGTTTCCGGAATGGCACGGCTGGTTTTGCGGGGGTTTGATATCAGAAAAGCCTATCTGGATCCTGCGGCACAGGCACAGATTATCGGTGATTTGCGGCCGATTCTAAAAGCCGCGCCGTTGTTTCGCCCCGTTACGCCTTCGGGCAAAGAAATGTCAGTGCGAATGACCTCGGCCGGGGCTTTGGGTTGGGTAACGGACAAAGCGGGCTATCGCTATCAGGATCAGCATCCAAAGGGCGGAGTTTGGCCCTGCATACCCGCAAGTATTCTAGATATTTGGCGAGATCTGGTCAGCACAGAGCGTGAACCGGATTGCTGTTTGGTCAACTACTATGGTGAAGGCGCAAAAATGGGCCTGCATCAGGACAAGGACGAAGCCGATTATTCCTGGCCTGTTTTATCGATTTCTCTCGGCGATGACGCCCTGTTCCGCATTGGCAACACGACACGTGGCGGCAAGACCGAGTCGATCTGGCTCAGCTCGGGCGATGTCGTCGTGATGGGTGGGCCCGCGCGGCTGGCGTATCACGGGGTGGACCGGATCAGGTTCGGATCGTCGCGCCTGTTGCCCAAGGGTGGGCGGATCAATCTCACATTGCGGGTGGCGCGTTAACGGCGGGCATTCCAGCTTTGCGAAACATGCTGGCGCGTAAAGAATTCACCCATCAATCCGATCATCAACAGGGCGATCCCGACCCAGACCGCGTACTCCCAACTGGTATTGCGGGGGAAATAGTTGCGGAAAATGAAGCCGCGACATTGATCGATGATATGGAAAAGCGGATTCCACGCAAACATCATCAACAACCACCCGCCCATTGTGTTTGCAACGAACATCTTTCCCGAGAACACCATGTTCATCCGACGGTATATATTCGTCAGCATCGAAACGGTTGTCGGAAACCAGGGTTTGATCGCCATGAACACAAGCCCGATCGCACACCCCGTAAACCACGCCAGCAGCACCATACCAAAGGCACCACCGGGGTTCTCAATCTCTAACGGAGCGACCGCGACACTGTATATGAACAGAAGGACGAACATGGCCATCACCTGCTTGTACAACGTGCTGAAAGCGGCCGATAAGATCAGGACCATCACGTTCATTGGTGAATGCAGCGTCATCGGATTGTTGGCAGCACCAACCCCCGAGATTGCCCCAATCGACTGAATATGGATCATGAACGGAAAGACACCCGACAAGATATAAAGCAGGAACTCACCCCTGATCTTGGCAACGCCGCCCCGACCCAGCAGCGTCATAAGCAGGTAAAACACCATGCACATCACCACCAGCTGCACGATGTTGATCAGAATGGCAATAACTGCATTCGGGTGTTGCGAGCGCACGTTCCTGACAACTGCGTGGAACACCAGTTCAGCAGTTGTAAATGCGCCGCCCAGCAGCGATTGATTACGCTTGAAGTAATACACTCGAAGGTCTTTCCTGCCTCGCTGCCCTCAATCTGGCATGAATATCTTGCCGTTCCGTAAC